>JACIYF010000183.1 GCA_014360065.1 Clostridia bacterium
CTAAGCCTAAGGTTTACCACGTGAATCAAAATCTTAATTCCCAAGATATTCCCCCTAAGTTTAAGGCCTCGGAAAACCTCAAAGCCGGGAGAGACATGCTCGGTCTTGATCTAGCCTCTGCCTCCCAGGCGGATGCTAGAATTGAGCTTACCTTCCAGGGAACTGAATCCTCCGAGGGACTAGTAAACGTTAATGGACAAGGCGTACTAAGAGTTGGAAGCTCATCCTTCCCTTTCACTTTGGATCAGAAGCAGAGGCTCAAAAAGGCGACTCTTTCTACTGGCCAAACGGTCGTGTATGGACCCCTTGACGGGACCATCAAGGGCCGAACTGGGGACAATCTTATAGCTATGGCCCTGGTTTGTGACAGTGATTCCAAGGCGGCAGAGGTCACTGTAACGATAGGGGATCTGGGCAAAGGATTTTCGGCGTTGCATTTTGGGCAAGGGCTTATGACCGCCGAAGTGATCTCGCTCTTCTCCCAAGCCAACCCTCGATAGGAGGCGGTGCAGGTGAGTAGCCGAATTCGTATTGGGCTGATAGTGGCGTTCATGGGCATATTAGCACTTGGGAGTCCTATGGGAGCTTTCGCATCTACGGATACTTACGAGTATTATGATAAGGGCCGTGCTTACAGCGCCATGCTGGGCAGTATGCAGTTGGATGGCAGTACCGTGGTAATCAGCACGTCCGCATACTATCTACCCAGCAAAGACTATGGCAGGGAGCGTATCCGGCTTTGGAGCAAGCTTGACCAGGTTAAGAGAACCTATCCGCCTAGCCTCGGGTACCTTTCCTGGTGCCAGCAGATGAATCTGCGCTTCTATTCAGATGACTCGCGTGCCCATGACCTTATGATCAGGGCCACCGATCCACAAACCATGGCGGGCCCAAGTGCATGGATAGAGAACGTCATCTACGACATTTTTTGTTACAAAGGCATACCTACTCTAACGATTCAAGCTTTCGTAAACAGCATGTTTACGGAGGGTACCGAAGTTGTGTCAGAGACCGGGCCTGGATTTGACACGACGGTCCGATTTTACCGCCCTGACGACAGCAGGGTCGATTTGCCCAACTCTATACCCTATTCGGAGGCTGATCTACAAGTAGGCTCTACTTACAGCGGCGCATCAGCTGTGTTTGAGTTTACCCTGCCCTCTATTGACACTTGGTTTTTGTGCTGGCCTCAAGGGCAGGTAAAATACGGTATCCTTTATACCGGAGGGTCAGGATCGATATGGTACGTGTGGTCGGGGGCCACCGGCGTTCACCACTATGTTAATACTCATTAAAGCAGGTGTTGAGGGTGTCAAGGATATTCAAGGTTATTCTGGCCGTGTCTTTAGCTATCAATATGGTGGTGGCAGGGTTTTTGGTTAAGGACCTGTTGCACGCTCGCCAGGAATACCTGAACACCCAGGCAGACTATCAGCGCAGTGTTGGCTTCCTCAGGATGGCCGATGGGGAACTTAAGGCACTTTCTGAGGAGCAAGGGAAGCCAAAGCAATTGCGCCACCTGGCGGCTGCCGACAACCACCTCATGAGAAGCATCCAGTTCTTCCAGAAGGTGGAGCCAGCCCTGGCCCGGGCCGGGGTGGAGACCCAAAACTTCATGCCCCGCCTGAGCGATGTTGAGTCCATTGTCTATGGGCAGCTGTTAGACGCTATCATGGGCACCACCTCTCCGGGTATTGATCCTTCAGCCCCGGCCAAGGCACAAGCCCGAATCAGTTCCTGGGTAAAGGTCTTTCCGCGGGAGAAGCTTCCCGATCGTGACCAAGCCCAACCAATCAACGCCAGCTTGAGGGAATAGGCTTTCCCAAATATGCCGCTGCCAGGCCCGGTGGTGTCAGGAGAGCCTCCACCCATAAGCGCGCCCAAGTCGGAACCTAGTCCGAGGCACCACGGCTGCAACGCTCTCCCTAGCCGAAAGAATATTCTCTAACATCTTGCAGGAAAATCCCCTTCCTATCGCGAACGTAATTGACAGATGACGGTAGCGGAGGTAGAAGCCCATGAAGCGTCGAGTCCTGGGAGTGCTCCTTTTAACCCTGCTTATCGCGGCCACGTCGATTCTGCCCTCCGCTTCTGCCTATGTAGGAGGCAGTGAACAGGCAAAACTGAGTTCCACCCAGCCACAAGAAACCATTTACCGTGACGACCTAAAAGCGGACATTTTCGCCCTGGCCAACGGAAACCGCCTGATGCTTGTGACTCTGATGGAGCTTGAGCTTTGGAAGGAGTGTCCAACGAAAGCATATGCACCAATTGGTCTTATTAACCTGGGTCCGAACCCTGTGCGGGCGGTAGTCAGGGACGTCGCGCTCGGCATTAGTGGCGCTTACCGAGCCCAGACGCTGAACCAAGAGGTGCTGCTAGAGGTTGTAACCGAAAAGCCGGAAGAGGTTCTTATGCTCCTTTCCCAGCATCCCGGCTCCCCTGAAGCCAACAGAGTGCTCGGGAAAGCATTCAAAGGGCCCGTAAGCATAGGACTTCCAGCCAATAACCTCAAATTTGGAGATAAGGCGGCCATTGACATTGAGCTGCGCATAGAGTCCGAAGGCACTCTTCATGTCCTGGTAAGCCAAACCAACGTCATAATCCTACAGCTACCGGTGCGGACCTACTGGCACGGGGGAGATGGGCATATCCATTCGTCTTGGAGTCCTGACTCGTCGGGTTGGACGATAAACGACCTTGCTGGGTATGCCGCAGACTCTGGTTTCCACTGGGTTATCGTCACTGACCATGAAGATGGGATAAACGAAAACTGGCCAACCTATGTTGCTCAATGTAATAATGCCCAGACCGGCCATGGGATCGTTGTTGCGCCGGGAGGGGAAATCACTGCCTCAGGCGGAAATGGTGATGCTCTTGGCTACTGCCTTAGGGAAACAGCAGCTACTATTCCCAATAACCAGACGTATACGCCTCAGGGGTTGATCAATGCGATCAACAATCACAACTCACCATACTCGTATGCGGTCATTGCGCATCCCTATAAGACTCCTGCTTGGACGGACTGGAATGTCTATGGTTTTCGGTCTATCGAGCTGCTTTCGTATGAGTATGTAGCCAGCGAAGAAGTGAAGAACAAATGGTTTGACCTCCTTCGGGTAAACCTTGCAGATACCATCGCAACGGGGAAATTCGTGGTCGGTGTCGGCAATACGGATTCACACAAAGTCTTGGGAATCGGGGGGCCGAACCCAGGCGACAGAGGGTTCAGCTGGGTCTATACTCAGGACTATCAGTATTACCTGAGATCATCCATATGGAACGCTATCCGATCGGGTCACGTGAGCGCCTCCGGGCGTAAGGACCTGGGGGTCTTTGCCGTAAACGGGACTGTCCAGGGCAGCGTGATTAAGGTCAGCGCCCAAGGCCAACTTCAGTTCAGGCTGGTTCAGCAGCCGGTAACCGGACGTAAGTGCACCATGGTGCGTATAGTTGATGCCTTGCGCAATCCCATAAGGAATATTGCCAACCCGGGGACGGAAACGTACGTAACCTTATCGCCCCCTCCTAACGATACGTTCTACGTGGTGAAGTTTGAGTTTACTGCCACCGATGGCAGCGAGCCGTCGGATGTCTGGTGCAACCCCATCTTTATCGACAAGATCTAGGAGGTGGCCTCATGAGGCGATGGC
>JACIYF010000184.1 GCA_014360065.1 Clostridia bacterium
AGCCTTGGCTACCAAGTAGGTTTGCTCAGCCCTAGCTTGAGCATAATAACCTGACGCAGGTTCCCGCTTATCTTTGCCCCCTTGCTCCGAATTCCCCGTTTTGGACCACCGGCAACCTGAAACCAGAAGGGTCAGGCTCAAACTCAAAAGCAAGGCAAAAGCCAGGAACTGCCAACCATTCTTGCGAATAAGGCTCAATTTTATCCCTCCCTCGGCTTTGCTTCCCAATGGCCAATTTTGGATCAAGAAAAAATTTCCGAGAGAGGGATTCGCTTACGGGCCTGCAAAGTCCTGCCAAAACCTCCAATTAGCCCTAGTTGGTTAAGGCCTGGATCGGAGCAGGAATGCGCCCGCCCCGGTGAATGAATGTGGCTGCTCCCGCCTGGTTTATGGGCATCACCGGAGCTTGCCCCAACAGGCCACCGAATTCCACCCGGTCGCCCGCTTTCTTCCCTGGCGCCGGTATTAACCGCACCGCCGTGGTCTTCCTGTTAATGACTCCTATGGCGGCTTCATCGGCAATAATAGCGGCTATGGTCTCAGCGGGCGTGTCTCCAGGGATGGCAATCATGTCCAGCCCCACTGAGCATACGCTGGTCATGGCTTCCAGCTTATCCACCGTCAAGGTTCCGGCCTCTGCCGCCCGAACCATACCAGCATCTTCGCTGACAGGAATAAAGGCGCCGCTAAGCCCCCCCACGTAGGAGGACGCCATAGCCCCGCCTTTCTTCACAGCATCGTTTAAGAGAGCCAAAGCGGCCGTGCTACCATGGGTACCGCAGCGTTCCAATCCCATAGCCTCAAGAATATCGGCCACGCTATCGCCCACCGCCGGCGTTGGCGCCAACGATAGATCGACTATCCCAAAGGGTATACCCAAGCGCTGCGAGGCTTCCCGGCCTACCAGCTCCCCCATGCGAGTTATCTTAAAAGCCATCTTCTTGATTTTTTCAGCTAAGGCTCCCAGATCTGCATCTGGTTCCTCTTCCACTGCCCTTCGTATCACCCCCGGCCCGCTGACCCCCACATTGATGGCCGCCTCCGGTTCGCCTACCCCATGAAAGGCCCCGGCCATGAAAGGGTTGTCTTCAGGAGCGTTGCTGAACACTACTAGCTTGGCGCAGCCGATGCCGTCACGATCGGCAGTAAGCTTGGCAGTCTCTTTAATGATCCGACCCATTAGGCCCACTGCATCCATGTTGATGCCAGACTTGGTGCTGGCCACATTGACTGAGGCGCACACCCGCTCGGTGGTAGCCAACGCTTGGGGAATACCAAGAATCAGCTGGCGATCGCCACGAGTGAACCCTTTGTGGACCAAAGCGCTAAAACCGCCAACAAAATCCACCCCCACTTCGGCCCCAGCCTTGTCCAAAGTCTGGGCAATTGCCAAGGTGTCGTCTTTGTCCAGATCCTCCACCAAAAAAGCGATGGGTGTAACTGCAATCCGTTTGTTAATGATAGGAATACCTAGCTCCCGCTCCAGCTGCCCGGCCACTTCTACCAGTCGGCCTGCATAGCGCTTGATCTTCTCCTCGATCCGGGCCTGCATGGAGGAAAGGTCCTTGCCAGCACAATCTCGCAAGCTGATGCCAATGGTAATAGTACGGATATCCAGGTTTTCGACTTGAAGCATCCGTATAGTCTGCATGATCTCTTGCCACGTAAAGGATAACGGCATTGGCTAAGCCTCCTAGGTTAGATTACACTCGATGCATATAGCCGAAGACCTTCTCATGTTGGACCGTGACTTTTACTCCCAACTCCTCACCTTTGCGAGCCAAACGGTCCTGAAGTTCCGCTAGGTCCAAGGTGCACCCGCTCAGATCAGCAATCATAACCATGGTGAAGAACTCCTGCAGGATGGTCTGACTAATATCAACGATGTTGGCATTGGCCTCAGCCAAGATTGAAGACAAGGCAGCAATAATACCTACTCGGTCCTTTCCGACTACCGTGACGATGGCGCGATTATCCATTGCCGCTAGCTCCTTTCCAAACACACCAGACTCAACTTGCTATGGAGTTATTATAACATCTTCCCGGCTATATAAAGATTGCAAGAGTTTGCTCCGAAAACTACTTATGAGACGATAGAATTCCAAGGAAGAAGGAGCAACTAAAAAGTGAGCAACCAAGAAACCCCTACCAAGACCCTATCAACTACTAGGACGTTGCAGTTTAAGTTTAGCTTGGGAGCCGTGATCGCCATCGTAATCGGCCACCTGATCGGCAAGCTATTTTTAAACTGGGCCGAACAGGCTGGAGCCATACCGCCAGGAGCAGAGGTCATATTTCAGATCCTTTTTAACACGATCCTGATCATGTTGGCCCTCTATTTGTTGAACTCTACCCTAGTTCTAAAGCCGCTGGAAAAGCTAAACAACGGCCTTACTGCTTTGGCCCAGGGGAATCTGGCTGAAACCGAAGTTGAAGCCCGGAATGATGAAATGGGCCAGTTGGCCAAAGCTTATAACCAAGCCTTGTATAGTTTGCGCCAGGCTGCAGAGGCAATCAAGAATTCTGTGGATGCCATCAACGTCGCCGGGCACCAATTAGCTACTACGGCTGAACAAGTAGGGACCGGAGGCCGGCAGGTGGCAGCTACTATTCAACAGATGGCTCAGGGCATACAAGAGCAAACTCAGAAAGTCAACGATACGGTAACCAGCGTGGAGCAGCTCCTGGCCCAGATTCAACAGGCAACTGCCGACATCAATGATCTGCGCAGCAAGGCCGGTTTGGTGTTGGAGGCAGTGCAAAAAGGCAACCAGGTATCTCAGGAAGCCGTGGCTAAGATGCAATCCATCCACCAGCAGGTGACCTCGTCGGCTGAATCGGTCTTGACTCTCAAGGGGCGCTCGCGGGAGATTGGTAAAATCGTTGAATTTATAACCAGCATCGCCGACCAGACCAATCTCCTCTCCCTCAACGCGGCCATTGAAGCTGCTCGGGCCGGAGAACAAGGTCGTAGCTTCGCCGTGGTAGCCGAAGAGGTGAGAAAGCTGGCTGAGCAAGTGGCTGACGCGGCCAGCCAGATAGGTAAGCTCATTAAGGACGTCCAGCAGGAGACCGACGCTGCCGCCCAAACCATCCAGTCCGGCACCAGCGAGGTCCAAAACGGCGTTACCAAGGTGGAAGAAGTGCAACAAGTACTGGAACAAATCCAGACTGCCACCAAGAGCATGACCAACAAATTCGACCAAACTGCGGAGCGCTACCAAGCTATGGGCCAATTTGCCCAGGAAGTCAACCGCCAATGCAGCGAAGTGGCAGCCATCACCCAAGAGCTGGCTGCTGGAGCGGAAGAAATCAGCGCCAGCGCCGAGGAGCAGTCATCGGCCGTAGAGAGCGTTGCCCAGCAGGCCGCGAAGCTGACCGAGGTAGGGGATCGCCTGACTCAGGCTACCGCCCAATTCCGCCTCTAAAACCAGACAATTTCACGCCATAATACCAGTACCCTTATGGCGGCCCTCACTTCCAGTGAGGGCCGCCGCATTTCCCGACTTTGGCCCAAGCTCACCCATGTTCGACGTCGCTCCCAGTTCTTGGGTAAATCCCCAAGGGATAAGTTATGCCGAATACGCCAGGAAGCCCGCCGGAG
>JACIYF010000185.1 GCA_014360065.1 Clostridia bacterium
ACAAGCTGGCATCCCCACGCCACCCGGCGGAATTAGCTCCCCCGCGGTGCCGAGGCGGCGCATCAGCTCCGAGGAGCTGATGCGCCGCTAAGCCCGCGCGGAAGGGCAGCTGACCCCTATCTAAAGAGCAACTAGCCTGAAAGCTCCAGCGAGCCAAGCTCGAAGGCTCGGCCATTGACGCAAGCCTTGCAGAGAAGGAGGATTTACTTGCGACAAGGTTATTTAGCTTTAGTTTTACATGCCCACCTGCCCTTTGTGCGCCACCCGGAGGACGAACACGCCCTGGAGGCGCGCTGGCTCTATGAAGCCATTACTGAAACCTACGTTCCCCTTTTAAAGGTTTTTCAGCGGCTCCGCCAAGACCAAGTTCCCTTCGCCATTACCATGTCCCTTACCCCGCCGCTGGTAGCCATGCTTACCGATCCTTGGCTACAGCAAAGTTACCTCAGGCATCTAGAAGCTTTGCGGGAACTAGCCGACAAGGAGCTGGTCCGCACCCGGGGCGATTCCCGCTTTCACCACCTGGCCCAGATGTATTACCAATTACTGGAAGACACCTATCGAATCTACCATGAAACATACAGCGATAACCTGGTGGAAGCCTTCCGGGAGCTGCAGGAGGCTGGAAACCTGGAAATAATTGCCTCGGCCGCCACCCATGCCTACCTGCCTCTAGCCTACCCCCACCGAGAAGCAGTATGGGCCCAGTTGGCCGAAGGCATAAAGCAATATTACCGCCATTTCGGCCGCTACCCCCGCGGTCTTTGGCTGCCCGAGTGCGGGTACCACCCCGGCGACGACCAGATTATGAAACAGCTAGGCATCAAATACTTCATCCTCGATGCCCACGGAATCCTTTATGCTACTCCCCGGCCCCGGTATGCCAATTATGCTCCTATAGCCTGCCCTAATTCCGGCGTACACGCCTTTGGGCGGGACCTAGAGTCCTCAAAACAAGTCTGGAGCGCCCAGGAAGGTTACCCCGGCGATCCTGATTACCGGGAGTTTTACCGGGATATCGGCTACGATTTGCCCTACGAATACATCGGCCCTTACGTCCATCCCAGTGGCATTCGTACCGATACCGGCTTCAAATACTACCGAATTACCGGTCGCAGCAATCACAAGGAGCCCTATGAGCCCGCTTGGGCCGACAGCAAGGCCGCCATCCACGCTGGCAACTTCATGTTCAACCGGGAAAAGCAAATCGAATGGCTGGCCAGCCACATGGACCGCGCCCCCATCGTGGTCTCTCCCTATGATGCTGAGCTTTTCGGGCACTGGTGGTTTGAGGGACCCCGGTGGTTGGATTACCTGATCCGCAAAGTTGCTTATGACCAGAAGGTGTTTTCCTTGATTACCCCTTCTCAATACCTAGAGCTCTATCCGCATAGTCAGCCCTCACAACCCTGCATGTCCAGCTGGGGCTACAATGGGTATAACGAGGTATGGCTGGAAGGCTCCAACGACTGGATTTACCGCCACTTGCATAACATTACCAAGCGCATGGTTTACTTGGCCTGGCGTTTTCCCCAAAGCTCAGGAATCTTGCGCCGGGCCCTGAACCAAGCCGCCCGGGAAGTGTTGCTCGCCCAGGCCAGCGACTGGCCCTTCATCATGAAAACCGGGACCATGGTTCAGTATGCCCGCCGCCGGGTAATCCTCCATGTAGGCCGTTTCCTTCAACTTTACCAGCAGATCCTGAGCGGCCAAATAGATGCTGGGTGGCTCGATTACCTGGAGGCCCACGACAACCTTTTCCCCGAGTTAGACTACCAGGTATTTGCCCACCCCTGGACCGAGGAACAACCGCCCGTACCGGTTATGGCCGCTACTACATCGTAACTGACGCTGTTGGCGAGAGATAGTGCCTGGTGCACCGCCTAAAACCGCCGGCGCCCAGCGCATCGCCTAAAACCGCCGGCCGCGTCCACCGCCTCGGTCATTACCGTATCCACCGCTGCGGTCACCGTCACGATAGCCGCCACCCCGATGGCGAGCGCCACGGTTGCCGCCGCCGGAGCGCTCACCGCGGGGGCGGGCCTCATCGACGATGAGGTTGCGATGCTGGAAAGTGGTGCCGTTGATGGCGGCGACGGCCTCGGCAGCCTTCGCTTCAGGTACATCCACAAAGCCGAAGCCCTTGCCGGGAATGATGCGGACCTCACCCGGACTATAGACCAAAAACAGCTGCCGCACATCCTCCTCGGTGCATTGATAAGACAGGTTCGAACCACTCCACCCGCCACAGGGCCGTGCGGTGGACAAGGATGTTGACCTCTTGTCGCAGATAGGGTAGGTGGTGCTGGAATTCCTTTTTAGCCTTGGCGGTTAAAGTCTGCACCGGCAGACTAATCACCTCTTCTGCATTTCAATATACTTGCGGATGGTACCGGAGGAAACATTACCGGCGGTAGAGACAAAATAGCTTCGCCTCCACATAGATGGCGTGCGGGCAATGTGGCCAAATTCCTGGCGAGTTCCTTCCCTTTTATAATCAAGCTTGCGATCTCATAAAAGGTGGCGCAAGGCATTCTATGCTTAACTTACGGCCAAAAGATAATACTGGTGAAAAGGCACCGAGCTCTGGACTGGATTACGGCCATTGAAGTTTCTAAACAGGCCGGCCTCAGTCCGGAATTCTAAATACCCGGCCCAGGTCAAGTTCCCACTCGGGGAAGAGGGTGGTGCGCACCATTTCAGCTCCCTGGTAGCGGCCCACCAGGTGGAAGGCGTCGCCTTCTCGCCGGTATTCTTCCAGGGTTTTGGCCGACGGGTCCAGGATCCAGTAGTAATCTACCCCGTAGCGCGCATAGATTTGCGCCTTCGTTAGCTTATCCCTTTCGCGGGTAGCGGGGGAAAGGATTTCCACCACCAGGTCCGGCGCACCCTGAACGTTGTCGCGGGTAATAATGTGACGGCGGGCCCGGGAGACGAAGATTAAGTCCGGCTGGGTCACGCTGATGTCGCTCAAGATCACGTCGTAGGGCGCATAAAAGATTTCTCCCAGGTTGTTTTCTTCTACGTATTGCATGAGCAAAAATCCTAGGTTGCGAGAAACCCGCTGGTGCCGGGTAGTCGGCGAAGGCGTCACATATAGTACCCCCTCCAGGATTTCGTAGCGGTTGTTGTCGTCGGGCAGGGTAAGATAATCGTCGTAGGTAAGGATAATCTGTCCTGCCGGTGGTTCTGGCCTGCTCATTGGTGCCACCTCCTGCTCGCATCATAACCCGCAGATAGCCTCTTGTCAATTTCTTGGAGGTCCGGGCTTTCCCCATACCGCCGCCCTTGACTCCTACATAAGTACGATTGTGAGAGCCGCCCGAACCGTAGGTCTCCAGATACCAGCGGGCAAACTTCTCGAGGTCCCGCAGGTAGTAATCGACGGTGGCCGGGCTCAAAGTAGTAAACTGCGCCAAGTTTTTCTATGGCTTACCCAAATCCGATAGGGTCATATTTCAACCTACATTTCGCACCCTTGGGAAAGCTTTCCAAGATTTTCGCGGTAGCGAATAACAACAATTTCACTATCCGCCAGTAAAGGCAGGGGAGAGATAAATCTCCTGACCGAAGCCCGCTAGTTTTAGCGCCCTGATCACC
>JACIYF010000186.1 GCA_014360065.1 Clostridia bacterium
AGGTAACTTTTCCCCACCTGGGAGCCGGCCGGGGAAAGCTGTTTCTCTTTGGCCCTCACTTTGAGGAGCCTCATTTTCAGGAGGCCAACCAAATATTGATCCAGCTGCTTCTAGGCGCCGTCCAGAGGGATAAAGCTGAAAACGGCCCCGACAAGCAGCTAGAGCTGGCAACTTCGAGTATTGAGCCGTACTCCCAGGAGCTACGGCAACTAAAAGGGGCCATCAGCGAAGCCCGGATCGTTACGGTGGGCCTGGAAACAGTTCCTATACACTGGCTGATTGGGACCAAGACCTACGAACCGGAGAAGATCAGGACCTTTCTAGAAAGCATATGGAGCCGAATAAGTTGGCTGGAAACCAGCGGCATGTTGGCCCAAGATGGAGAGCTCTTAAGGTCAGTAGTCAAGAGAGGGCAAGAGCTGGTGGGGCGGTTGATTAGCTTGCGCAACGGTGTTTTGGCAGGTGAGGATACTTCTATGCAGGCGACCTCTTTCTTTCCTTTTCTTAAGCAGCTGACGGCTGATTTTCTTAGGATCTACTTGCACCGTCGCCAAGCTAGCCTTGCGGAACAACAGGGGTCCGCCCCGCCCAGAGAATAAGCGCCTGGGGGCTACACTTTCCTGGCGGTTGGGTGCTGAGCGCGAAGGATCAGAGGGAGGAAATGGAAACAAATGGTGTCTTGGAAGGGAGAAGGGGCCGATAATGCGGGCAAGAGCTAGAGTAAGAAACATGGTGATCCTGGGTCTTGTCCTATCCCTGGCCGTGGGCTGCTTGGCTAGCTGTACATCTGGAACGGGCCCAGCCTCTGGCTCACCGGCTGTTCGTTTAGGCTATTTGCAGGCTGATCTGCACCAACTCCCGGCTATGGTAGCCTTGGAGCAGGGATTTTTCACGTAAGCTGGCGTGGATGTTAAGGTGGCCGGCGTCTTTGCCAGCGGGCCGGAAGAAATGAGCGCTTTTGCTGGTGAAAGCTTGGAGGTGGGGTATGTAGGGCTGGCGCCGGTAGTTACTGCTGCGGCCCATGGTACCGCCGACGTAGTGATACTGGCTTTGGCAAATGCCGAGGGATCGGCGTTGGTGCTGAGCCCTGGTTCTTCAGTTACCAAGGGCGGGGACCTGGCCAGAAAGACCATAGCGGTTCCGGGGCTAGGTAGCGTCCAGGATGTATTGCTGAGAAAGGTATTGAACCAAGCTGGCCTGAGGCCACAAGACGTCACTCCCCTGGTAATCAAGCCGCCGGAAATGGTTTCTGCCTTGAGGAATAAACAAATCGACGGTTTTGTGGCTTGGGAGCCATTTCCAGCCCAGGCGGTGGAGCAAGGGGTGGGGCGGATATATATGAGCTCGCATGACATCTGGCCTAATCACCCTTGTTGCGTGGTAGTTGTTAGCCGCCGCTTTTATCAACAGCACCCAGAAGCAGTTGGCAAAATACTTCAGGCTCATACCCAAGCCATAGATTGGATCAAAGCCCATCCAGACGAGGCGGTAAGTATTGCTCGCAAGTATACTGGGCTACCGGAAGCAGTGATTGAAACTGCCTTGAAAAACATTAAGTATGGCGGTGACTTATGGCCAAGCCAGGTTGAAGAATATGTGCAGGTGCTCAATGCAGCTGGGTTGGTTAGCATTTCCAACCCTAAGGCTTTCAGCCGAGGCTTGATTGCTGAGGGCTTGTCACTGCAAAACAGCGACTCAAGACAGAAGGGAAATTCCCAGTCATGAAGCGTCCTGCTAGATGGCCATACGGGCTGGCCATGCTGGTGGCAGCCATAAGCCTTTGGCAAGCTCTGTCCTGGACGGGAATGGTGGCTCCTGCCCGCCTTCCCTCTCCAATCAGGGTTGCAGAAGCGTTCTGGGAACTATGGCGGCAAGGATTGCCCCCCGGCTACAGCTTGGCGGGCCACTTGGCGGGTAGCCTAGCGCGGATAGGTTGGGGCTTCATATTGGCTGCCCCTATTGCCATCATCTTAGGCTTCACTATGGGCTATTTTCCGGTGATCCGAGCCCTGGCCAACCCCATCATCGAGATTTTACGGCCGATTCCCCCGCTGGCGTGGGTGCCGCTATCCATCCTGTGGTTTGGCATTGGCAACCCATCCGCGGTTTTCATCATTGGTCTCGGTGCCTTTTTCCCAGTCTTGCTGAACACGGTGGCCGGGGTTGAGGCTAGCGACCCCCGCTTGGCCGATGCTGCTTATACCATGGGGGCTTCCAAATGGCAAGTGATGGTCAAGGTAATTTTTCCCCAAGCGCTGCCTAGCCTCTTTACGGGGCTACGGGTGGGGCTTGACATCGCTTGGATGACCCTGGTGGCAGCTGAATATACCGGGATCAAGTCGGGGTATGGCTTGGGGTACATGATTATGTTGGCCCGAGACCTGCAGCGTCCCGATGCCATTGTGGCGGGAATGCTGGTTATCGGAGCCATTGGTTACTTGATGGACTGGGCTGCCAACCTTTTGATAACCTACTGCCTGCGCTGGAAATGATTACTGCTGACAGTTGGATGTTGGCGGAACCGAGGATCAGCGGCCTGGCTGGGAAGAAATGTTTTTGGGGGAGCGAGCGTTGACGGAGAACCCACTAGTTCGCATAGAACAAGTTAGCAAAACTTACTCCAATCAAGGCCACCAGCTAACTATCTTGGAAGACATCAGCTTGGAGCTCCAGGATGGGGAGTTTTACTGCCTTTTAGGTCTAAACGGGTCAGGCAAAACCACCCTGCTTCGGCTTATTGCCGGGCTTGACTACCCCTCTCGCGGACATATCGAGGTGGGCGGGCGGCCGGTTACAGGTCCGGGCCGGGACCGGGGTATGGTATTTCAGGATCTTGCCCTTTTTCCCTGGTATACGGTAAGGCAGAACCTAGAATTCCCTTTGCGGCTAGCCAAGCTTCCGAGTTGGGAGATCGATAAGCAGGTTGAACGCTACCTGAAGGCTACTGGCCTAGAGAAATTTGCCCGAGCTTACCCCAAGGAACTATCAGGAGGAATGAAACAGCGGTTGGCTTTGGGCCGGGCCTTAATCGGCAGGCCCAAAATAGTGCTTATGGATGAACCCTTTGCCTCGCTAGATATTCAAACTCGTAATGCCATGCAGAAATTTTTCCTTGAGCTCTGGCTACAGACTCGGCAAACGGTGATTTTTGTCACCCATAGCGTAGACGAAGCTCTGTTCTTGGCCGATCGGGTAGGGGCCTTGACTAGGCCTCCCGCCCGTATCGGCTGGGAACAAGCTATTACCTTGCCGCGCCCCCGGGACCGCACGGATCCTGACTTAGTGGCAATGAGGCGGGAGCTGTTGGCCTTCTTAGAAGCTCAAGCAGGTTCTCTTGAAGGATAACGGGGCAGGGGCTTCATTTCTTCTGGGGCCCTGAGATCCTGGCTAACTTCAAGAATAGATGTGATGGTGACGGTTATGAAGCATAATGATGCCGCTAGCAGCACTGGTTACTACTGCCAGCTGAAGACCGAGCTACAAAGCTTAGGGGTAGCCATTGATGGGCCCCTCCCGCCCGGACGGGCGGGAGGGGCCGGGCCAGCAGAAGGCATTACTGTGGCCTTTGGAGCCACTTACGCTAGCGTTCCTGCCTT
>JACIYF010000187.1 GCA_014360065.1 Clostridia bacterium
TTTTTTGTAACTTATATTGCTGGTGAAACTGAAATATAGTATATTAGTAGCACAGGACATTAGTAACCCGCCAAAGTGGTAGCAGCCTCAAGCAGTGCGGCCTGAGCAGGCGCCTTGCTTGGTGCATCCGAAAGAAGTATGAAAATGGCCGGGGATGCTGGCGTAAGGCGCTTTGGGCGAGCCTTGCGAGCCGTTGGCGAGACCGAGACCGGAGGCGGGGCCGACCCAGCACTCAACTTACGAACCTGGTAATGGGGTTACCCTGCCCAGAAAGCGAGTATCAATAGGCCATGGTATGTTTTGCTGGTTGAGTGCTGGGGAGGCCGGCCTCTTGAGACAGGAGGTCGAATTGGCCGCCCAGCACTCAACCAACCGCAAGACTGCAGCCCCGCAAACAGCTTGCTGCGCATAGTATGGATCCCAAGCTCGGGTCAGTCAGTTGAGTGCTGGACGCCGAAGGGTGAGGGGGAGCCATACGGATCGCTGGCGAGGCCATTTGGAGCCGACGCCAGCGCCCAGGCATGGGAAATGTTTCGGAAGCATCTGAGACTTTAGGGGAGTGAACCGTCCGTGGATATGGTGGCAGCTTTAGGGGCAGGGATCGTAAGCTTCTTTTCTCCCTGTACCTGGCCATTAATACCTATATACATCCTCTACCTCACCGGTACTTCCGACGGCAGTTCCACCCGGCCGATGGTGCGGTGGCAAGCGTTTACTAAAGGTTTAGCCTTCATCCTTGGCTTTGCGGCCGTCTTCGTCCTCCTCGGTACTTTGGCCGGCCTGGGATCTAAATTTCTGTTCACCCGCCGCTATCTGGTGCAACAGGCAAGCGCCATATTCATTATAGCTGCTGGAATCTATTTGACGGGAATAATTCGTCTGCCATTTCTTTATCGAGAAAAGGGCATTGGTCGTGTAACCAGGCCGGCCGGTCTCATACCCGCCTTCTTTTTGGGTATGGCCTTCGCCACCGGGTGGACTCCCTGCACCGGCCCCATCCTGGCCGCCATCTTGGCTTACGTGGCTGGGAAAGGAACGGCCGCCTACGGCACTTACCTGCTGGCCCTATATGCCCTGGGCTTGGCTCTGCCCTTTTTAGTCATGGCCCTTTTCCTCGACTACCTGGGCGGCTTTCGACGGTTCATGAACAGGCTAATGCCCTACATATCGCCGGTGGCTGGAGTAGCATTGATAATCGCCGGGGTCTTGCTATACTTCGGCTGGCTTTATTAGCCGGAGCACGGAGGACAGGGACTTGAGCCAGAGCTCAACGTACCGGACCCGTCCAGCGGCAAGACATGCCATGGCGTGAGCGTCGTTAGCCAAGCGCGGAAAGGAAGATTGGAAATGCGAAAATGGTTAGGCTTAGTTTTAATAGCCGTCATCCTGGTAGCGGGGGGTTATTATGCCCTCTTCGCCCGCAATTCGGCCCAACCACTTGCCAGCAGCAACGATCAAACCCTAAATAAACCTAGCGCAGGATCCGAGCTCAATCAACCGCCAGCTCCTGGGGATAATAATCAGGCCCAGGCGCCTGAGGCCAAAGACGCTCCTTTGGCCCCCGATTTTAGCCTGATGGACCTAAATGGTAATCGAGTCTCCCTTAGCCAACTTCGCGGCAGCGCAGTAGTGCTCAACTTCTGGTCTACTAATTGCCCCTATTGCCGGACCGAATTGGAGGAGCTGCATCGCTTTTATCAGGACTATGGGCCCAAGGGGACAAAGGTACTAACGGTTAACGTGCTACAGCGGGAAACCCCTGAGTCGGTAAAGAAGTACGTTGAAAAACACGGATACCGCTTCCCGGTGCTCTTGGATACCAAAGGCGAGGCCTCCTTTGCCTACCAGGTAAGCTTCATCCCCGCTACCCTGGTCATCGATGGCCAAGGGAGAGTTCGCCAAGCTAAGACTGGCCCCGTCTCCTATGGGGAGCTAGTTCAATGGGTGCAAGGCTTGACGCCGTGACCCTAAAGGCAGGGTAACCGCAAACTGCCGCCCCCTCCCGCGATGGCCTTTCCTCCCCCTGGGCCTGAGAGCGTCCTTGCCGTTCCTAGATGTACTTTGGCAACTACGCCACTTTCTGGTGCTCCAATTCCAGGCTGACCAACCCACTTTCATCCTCCGCAAACTCCTCGAGGCGCCGCTAGTAGTAGCGGGCCTTTGGGCGGCTGCCCGCCTAGATATCCTCTGGTTGCGCGCCTTTGGCATCTAACTTGACTACTATATTGCCGTACAGTACGCCGAAACGCATCAGGTATCCCCCCGCTTAAGTTCCTAAATGCTGGCCCCGGTTGGCCACCACCTGCTGGCGCACCCCGGTGGCTGGTGACCAGTTGCATCATCGGCCTCGGTGTCCCAGCTATCAGGCCACGTCAGCGGGTATAAAGGAGAGGGCCTTTAGGGCCTCTCCCAGGGGCGAGGAGACCAGGGCGGTGGCAAGGACCGGTATCCTGGCCCGAAGCCACAAGGAGGGATCCTCCCTGCCGGTGGAGGAGATATGAGAGGCGATCTCCTTTAGGCTCTTTTTATCAGCAGCTGGCCACCGGCTCTTTTGGTAGGAGGAGACCCAGGCCTCGAGCTCACCCTGGGAAAGGAGGAAGCGGAGGTTGGCCATGTAGTGGGCCCCGGCTTTGGTCCAGCTCATCCCCCGCTTCTTCATCCTCCGGGCCAGGGCGTGGCTTACCTGGCCCTCCTGGGCCCCTAACCGGTCATCCGGGGGAGGAAAGAGCCCCTCGAAGTTGTTGTCAAAGTACCGCTTAAGCTCCCGCACTTTCTTTTCCTCGGTCCGGGAGGGAGCTTTTAAGAAGGCCTGGGCCAGGGTAAAGCTTAGGCGGTCGGGATCATTATTCCTTAGGGCCGAAAAGGCCTCTTGCCTGAGCTTGGGGTCGAAGGCCAGCCCTTGAGTCAAGGCCCGGTTCCGGTGGAAGCGGTCAAGGAAGATCTGGGTATTGGGGAAGTACTCCTTGGCCTCCTTTACCCAGTCGGCCCCGTCCCCGTTTACCACCATCCTGCCTACGCTCCGGTAGCGGGAGAAGATGAGAAAAGACCCCCGCTCCCAAAAGGAGGAAGCATCCATAACCCCGCCCCAGCTATGGACTCCCAGCCGGACATGGCGCGGGTAAACTTGTTTTTCACCGCCAGGGCCTGGTCCATGGCGGTTAAGAGATGTCCCAGATGACTGGCAAAGGATTTTGCCACCATCCCCAAAATCCATCGCAAAATATCCTTGAAATTTGCGGCCTCATGCGGTATTATGGCTTTAGAAAAGTTATTCATGAGACCTCATTCCTCCTTTCAATTCCCACTTCGGAGTGAGGTCTCAACTTTTTTAGGCCTTCATCTTGCCCATGGGAAGCAATGGCAAATCCCACGATTATTTTACACTACCTGGTAAGCAGGGGTTCGGTGTTTTTTGGGAGAATCTTGAGAAGGCTTTTAAAGAAATCCACAGAGTACTCGCCCCGGGCGGCATTGCCTACATTGGCGGGGGGTTCGGCACAAGCGAGTTAAAAAAAGAGAT
>JACIYF010000188.1 GCA_014360065.1 Clostridia bacterium
AAGTAGGAAACGGACGACTCTTTCCTTGAATGCTTAGCTGAATCTGCCCATGTATCTTCCCTGCTATGTCAACAACCCTACTTGCTACGTATTGTTTGAGCATACTAGCTACCAGGTCCAGCTGGTGTTGCTTCTCATCGAGTGCAACTTCGATCTCTTGATTCGCTTTTTCTTGTTCAACAAGTTGGTTAATATCATCTAACAATTCCCACTTTGTACTCCCAAAGATACTTGCCGGCTCTGTTTTATCGATTGCACATAGCTCCGCAAGTTCCTTACCAAAAGAGTGATACGCTTGTAAGAGCTCAGAGGCTGTGTGCTGACGTATGCTCTCATGCAATACCTTCTGTCCTTTAATCTCAATCTGACCGCAATAACCGCGAGCAACCAAAAGGCGAACGATATAGTCAACCTCGTCCTCCAGATAGCCCATCTCAGCTGCCTGGCTATATACTGAAGTCATGGGGATGGCTTTTACTTTCTTCCCCTGTACCATGGTTCCGTACTGGCTTGCCCTAAGCTCTTCCAACACCTTTTTTTCCAAAGGATGTAGTTTCAGACGGATAGATGCTTTGCTGTCCTCGCGGGCTCCCTGCCAGTCAACTAGATCCATCAGGCTTACCCACTGGCTCCTCACGGTCTCCCGGAAAGTGGCGTGGCTGGTATACCCAAACTTATTGGCAATCCTACTCTTTGTGTCAGTTATTTCTAGGTGGCCGCGCTTTTGGGCAAGAGAGAGTGTAGGCTCAGCCGAACCATCCAGGGCTTGTAGATACCTCTCAAGAATCTGCGCAGGGACTGCTTTTAACGTAACATAATCAGGAAACATCTTGGCAAAGACTTCAGCTAATAACTGTTCCAGAAAAGTTTCCCCGATAGGGAGATTGTGGTACGGCGAGTTGGATCGCAGTTCCTCAGAGAAAAGTTCCTTTATAACCCGCTGAGTTATGCTAGTTTCTACCATAAATCGTGCAACTCTCTTGTCCTGTTCTCCGATGGCCTGAGATCGAAGGATATTTCGGTCTAGGAAACTGCAAATAGAGAGAAGAAGTAGCGGCGTTACATCCCGCGGCAGAAATATGTCTCGTAGTCTAGCTATGTCCCCAGGAATCTGGTGCATGTCAATGGTACGCCCAACAGCAAGGCGGATACGGCATTCCTTAGGACCCGTAAACTCTACACTGTGCGTCGCCCCTTCAGACGGATCAAGGAGGATTGAAATTCCAAGGTGTACATCATGGGTATCAACGTCCCAATACTTCTGGTCGATAGTAACGCGCAGATTGACCTTGCGGTAGGGATACTCCTTGGAAGGACCCCCCACCAAAAGAACTTCCTTGAAATCACCGATCCCGTTGGTATGTGGCCATTCAGAGTATCCCGTCCAACCTACAATTCCGCTCCCCTTGCGCTCGTGCAAGATGGTTGGGAGCACAAAGTTCCAGAATGCACGAAGAGTTGCTCGCCTGATGCTAGCATCCTTAGGATTAAAGTGCTTTCGGAAATGCCTGAGATTCTCTGCGATTACATCTTGTTCTTCTCCAATTCTATAAACCCTTAGACAAGGCCCAAGTACCTGAGTAATTACGTGGTCCCCCAGGTGCTTTCTTGTTATGTTATCTAACTGATCCTTTAAGCCATAACTTTCAGCCACTTGCTCAGGACACCCATCTGGAAATGCAGCAAGAAGCTGAATGGCCCGCTCTGCCTTGAGACCTTCGTGCTCATGGAGGTTGATTAAGGTCGATAACGCACCTTTAGTTGAAGATTCTTTGCCATCAAATACTATGATCCCCGAAGTATAGTCCTTTACAAAGTCAAAGATGTTATATGGCTCGCCCGTATCTTGATATTTAAGAGCCGCCCGCTTGAACGTAGCAACCACTGATCGGGGGCCATTAAAGAAGTCTGTTCTGGTACAAAACTGCCCTAGCGCTACCAGTACCTCTTCAGTAATGCTAGCCCTTTCTTCAACTGTCAGGCTGAAGACTCGGGACATCTGCTCCCAAAGCGTCTTTGGAAAAGGTGCACCATAGACCTGGTGTAGGTTTAAGACAACCTGGTGAGCACCCATCCGTTGAGTAATATCTCCGCTCTTGAGGCGAATCTCAGAAAACTTATCCTCGGGCATAAAAAATACTAATCCCAGAGGGCAGTCTTCCTCCAGTACGCCCCAAACCAGTTCGGTCAGACGACTAATATTAGCATCGCTGTCGGAGCTAAACTCAGCAAAGAGTTTAAACTCATCCGGAATAACCAACAATCCCTTGAATCCAGCCCGGAGAACAATATCCGTAGCTTTCCTTAAGTATCTAAGAACATTTGAAGGCAAAGCATCCAGCCGGAGGCCCCCTTGTTCCTGCAAGCTAAGTAGAATCTGGCGCGCCTTGTCTTGCGAGACACCGTGTGCCTGAGCTATTTCATGAACCCACTCTTCATTAGTACGCAACCGAAGATCTTGGTATATCTCCCCAAGCTCCTCGAGCAGCTCCGGACGACGATCTTTGATCCTATACATAACCCAGGCATGAGCAGCTTCCAAAATATCGTTTGCCATCGTGCACATAAAAGGAGGAGTAGACACCACTTCAGAATCCTCGCTAACAGACCAGAGCTCTATAGCAGCTCCAGTCTTCCCATAGCCATATGGGCCATAAACGGCTCCGAGAACCGGACGCCCAGCAGAAAGTCGGGCGATGACGCGATCCCAACGCTCACGTACTTCAGGAATCGAAACGTAAGTAGCGTAATGCCGGCCATATCGCTCCTCGCAACTAACCGGATTATCTCGTATGGCTTGGACAGTAGCGGTCGTAATAATTGGATCTTTACGTACTATATCCTTTAGGGGCACATTCCCCACCCCCCTTAGCAAGAACAAGGAAATAGTTCCATAACAACCCTGGCTCCAATGCAGCAACTATTCTTAGTGGCCCCCCAAAACCTCTAAGTGTGTTACCAACAAACACCAAGTCCTCACTAGTGAGGCTTAATCGTAGTCGGATTATCTGGTCATCAATTGGCTCGCGAGTCAGAAGCACGACGCTGCTGGCAAACTCCAAAGCATAATCGTAGACGACCCGGGATTCCGTACGGGTAGAAGGTGCATCGTCGACAACTATCAATTCTGCCTTTTGGGCTTGACTAAATGGGCTAGGCAGATATAACGCCCCCAGCTCTTGGGCCAATACCCAGCCCAAGAATGTCTTTCCGGCGCCAGATTCGCCATAAAGGTTAATCCGGTTGGCATAACGTACTGCTTCTTGTATAGAGAAAAAAGCTGCTCGCTGGCTAGAGTTTAATAGCTGCAAGTTTGCTGCCCCTTTTACCTTGTTATGAAGTTGGATCCAGTCGACCATATTTAAACATCCTCTGTAAGGTTAGGAGGTCGATGAAGACGGACGAAGTATCCCCAACCTGCTTTAACCTCAAACCAGGGAAAGCGCTGTTCACATTCCTTCAGCATCGCATTTAGCACCCCGTCGTCAACCAAGCACAC
>JACIYF010000189.1 GCA_014360065.1 Clostridia bacterium
AGCCCACTACGAGTGAAACACCTTGGTTGGATGAACCCACAGGATCGGCTCAATAAATACTTGCGATACAAGAAACTAGATCCCGAGGGAAGGTGGAGGATAAAGGAGCAATACGAGTCAATTCTGGATCAATTTCCTCGACTCATTCCGTGGAAAGACTAGTCACACCAAACTTCCGAACTTAGTGAACATATTGCATTACTCTACCCCCGGTACTTGATTTCAAGATCGGGGAACTGGTTTTTACCCTTCCAAGCGACCCGACAAGGTACAGCCAACCGTTCAGCCAATGAAATCGACCTCATGTTGGTGTCTAAAATAACTACTTCAGGCAAATCATAGGCCATGGAAGCTGTTCAGCATGTGCCGCGCAGTGATTGTACTTGCGTTCGTGCATTCCTACCCTAGCTTGCCTACCAAAGCCACAGTTTGCCCTTCAAGTGGAGCTACGCGCTCGTTTGGTACCTAGCATTCAACCACCCACGTCGCCCCCAGCCATGTCTGGTAGGCCTGTCGATGCTATGATAGAACTCCGACATTGCGAAGATGTAGAAAACGCGCTACTGACTATGCTTCGGCTTAAGCCAGGGAATCAGAGCGCCCGCGCGCTTCTGGAAGTGGCCAGGACTATGAACACTTTGGCTGGTGGTTGAGTAATATCCAGTAAAGGCTGCATCGTTGTCAGTCCTGTGGGTTGAGATTAGGCTGTCGAACAAGCAATGGCCATTAGTTAATTCATCTGGAGGCGCCGGTATGCCCACCAGCTGGTACCAAGTGATTCCTATTGTGCTCCACGAAATTCAGTCACTGCAACCACGATCGGTCCTGGATGTGGGGATCGGATTCGGCAAATACGGAATGCTTATCCGCGAGGCACTGGAGGTACCATTGGGGCGCTATTACAAGCATCAATGGCAGATAAAGGTAGACGGGGTTGAGGTTTTTTCTGGTTACAAGAACCCCATCCATGAACATTGTTACGATCGAGTATATTACGGGGATATCCTGAGCTTGGTGGGTGAGCTCCCTAGCTATGATGTCATTCTGCTGATCGATGTGTTGGAGCACTTCGATAAAGGGGCCGGAACAAGCCTTCTTCAAAAACTAGTAAACCACACCAACAAGTGCCTGCTGGTCTCTACTCCGCTGTATCCCGCGTCCCAAGGTGCGTTCTTGGGCAACGCACATGAGGCACACCAAAGCAGGTGGATACTCACGGACTTTCTTGATTTCGACTTCAGCTATCAATTAATGCCCATAGGCGACAACGGAGCGCAATTGATAGCCGTCTTTCCGACCCAGTGTAAGCAGGAAAAGCCCAAAGAAGTCAACGAATACCCGGTGGAAGCATCAGGTAAAAACGAGCCTCTAACCGTAGGCTATATTCTGCCGCACAAGAATCTAACCGGCGGCCTCAAGATGCTACTGGAGCAGATGAGACAGCTTCACAACAGAGGCCACCGGGTAATTGCGCTGGGGAAGACAGGCAAAAACAGTCAGGTACTACCGGAATGGTTTCCCATTCAGGTAGATGAAGAAATTGCCGTACCTCAAGGGAAATCCTATCGCGACTACCTAGACTGCTGCGATGTGGTCATGGCCGGTTGGGTGAGCCAGATTCCCGAACTTATGGATACTGATACACCCGTAGTTTATTGGGAGCAAGGTCACGAGTGGATGTTTGGCGAATGCGGGGATCTCTCGTTCAATTCGCCAGTGCGGCAGCACTTGGCTCAATGTTACCAACTGCCATGTTATTTAGCTGCCGTCTCACCGATTGTGGCTAGGATCCTGAAAGTCAGGTACGGCCGAGACGCATCTGTCATCCCCAATGGCATAGATACTGACATTTACCAGCCCGGCAAAAGGCCCGACGACGGCACCATTCTACTGGTAGGAAATCCGGCTTTGCGCTTTAAGGGGTTCGACGTGGCCCTGAAGGCACTGCAAAAGGTATGGAATCATGGTTTTCGGTTTAAGGTTAAGTGGGTGTGCCAGGCCGAGCCTAAGGTACAAGGCGCAAGCTACCCCGTTACTTTCATAGTCAGCCCTTCCCAAGGGCAACTCGCCGAGCACTACCGGACATCCGACATCTTTCTTTTTACTTCCTGGTATGAGGGCTTCGGTATGCCCCCCTTGGAAGCCATGGCCTCGGGAGTCCCGGTAGTCGCCACCCAATGCGGCGGGATCGAGACTTACGCCGTTCCCGGCGAAAACGCTTTGATGGCAGATCCAGGTGACATAGACTCGCTGGCCTATGCAGTTATGTACCTGCTCCAACACCCAGAGGCTAGAGAGGTCCTTGCCCAAAGGGGCAGGGAAACAGCGCTCAAGTTTTCTGCCTCCAAAACCATCGGGTTACTGGAAGATTACTTGAGGCGGGTAGTTATAACCCACAAGCAGCGGGCCAAGTCCGAACCTGGCGCCCGGCAAGCCGGCAGCTAACCCCGAGGAACCTAAGCCATAATGTGGTGTCCAAGCTAACCATCTCAAGCCTTTCATTGCGGGAATCTGAGGAGCGTACCTGTGATGTATGGCGAAGCAGAAGCTACTATAACAAGCATTCTAAACCAGTTCCTCGCTTTTAAGAGCAGGGTCGAAAGCGAAATGCAGTCGCAAACCTTCCAGAGGACCTGGGTCGCCTGGTTAAGGCTTCTTCGAAGGCGGTCCGCTACCGCTCAGTCAGGTCACTGAGCATCCCTGCGCACTCAAGGGTGACGCGGACTGTGTCCGTAGTAGGCGGCAGGCTAATTGATACCTCAACCGGTGTTCCATCCGGCAACGGTAGCTCCTCTGCGAGCTCAATGATCTTTCCTTTGGCAATACCAGCATAGATCATACGGCATCACCTCTTGCCGTAGTCCCGGCAACCCTATTTTAGCATACGTTGGCTTATTATGCCGCCTACAACCTTCCCTCCTGGAGGGTGCAAGCGTCGTACCCACCCCAGCGCAGCAGCTCTGCCAGGGTCTCGGCAAGTGCGGGGCCTAGAGCAGTTCGCCGCACTGGCACGCTATCAGGATTGGCACAACTGTTCATTCGTATGCTTCCTTTGGCCTGGAAAAAAGGTAGCAACCAAGGTAAACGAGGTACTAAGGAGGTACTAAGACTAAGAGAGGTAGTAAGAAAGAAAAAATACCTCTATTCTATTTGCTGTAGAATTGCTGTAAACAGGTTACTGAAGTAAGACCGTCGATCGCTGACACCCTTGCAATTCCTGGTGGAGATAGGGGGATTCGAACCCCCGGCCTCTTGAATGCCATTCAAGCGCTCTCCCAACTGAGCTATATCCCCGTGCTCTTTTTTGTTCCCTTGGAACAACTCGAAGTATAGCATAAAGCTAGGGACTATGCAAGGCTTTTTGGTGTCGTTGCAGGGCTCCGTCAAAGTTAAAAATACCACCCGCCCCATGAATGAGGGAAAATTTATCTGGCTTTCTTCCTCTTTGCGATCTATAATCATCTCATGAAGATTAACCTTGACTCTCTGG
>JACIYF010000190.1 GCA_014360065.1 Clostridia bacterium
GCTGTTGCTGGCGGAGGGTTTCTTTGGTTAGTTGGATTTTTAAGCCGAGGGGGCATGGGGGGAGGAGATATCAAATGGGGATTGGCGATTGGGTTGTTCTTGGGGTGGCAGGGGGCTATGGTAGCTATCTTCGTTGCTTCTCTAACCGGGGCTTTGGTAGGACTGGGATTGGTAGTTATCCGTCGGCGCAGTAAAAAGGATCCCATTGCTTTCGGACCTTTTCTTTCCTTAGGTGCGGTGGTAGCCGGTTTCTGGGGACAGCAAATATGGGGATGGTATCAATTCGCAGTTCACAGCACGATTCTAACTTCGGCTTCACTCTGATAGAAGTATTAGTGGTATTAGTTATTATGGGCATGGCCTTTTTAATAACTTTGCCGGCCCTCAGCTCCTCTTTATCTGGATTGTACTTAAGGATGTCGGCACGGCAAATAGTCAGCGACCTACGGGAAGCCCAGCAGGTGGCGGTTGCCGAGACCTTTTCTCCTTATGTGCTGTTCAGCGTCTACCGTCCCGGTTCGGTTTCCAACTTTTACGAGCTACATATTTTCAGGGATAACTTGGTACGCAGCCGAAGGGTATATCTCGACGACTCAGTAAAGATGACGCAGGCGACTTTTCCGGATCGGCGATTAGTTTTCGACACCAAGGGTTCCCCTACTGCCTATGGCATTATCCAGTTGGAGGATAATTATGGTCACCGAGTCCGTATCCAGGTTCTCTTGATAACAGGGAGGGTGCAAATAATAGAATGAGGTTTTGGCGTCAAAACCATGGAACCACATTGCTGGAAGTTATTATCACTGCCCTGCTGGTGACAGTGCTCTCCATACCAACCGTTGAGATATGCATCCGGGTTTCAAGATTAACCCAGGAGGGCAGTTTCCAAACTGTGGCCATGAACCTAGCCCAGGGCAAGTTAGAAGAACTCAAGGCGCTGTCGTGGGACGAGTTGGAGCAATTGGAGGGAAGCCATAGTAGCGAGATTCTTACTATCAACCGGAGCTCTTGGGTTTGCCATTATCAAATCAGTACTGACGATCCCATTGGGGGACCAGGAGCTGTAAAGCAGATTGTGGTATATGTGTATCGCTTAAGTAATAATCAGGGCGAGAAGCCATGCCTGGAGGCTACTTTAACTTCCCTGGTCGGGAGGTATTGATTATTGGTCAGGGGTAGATATAATGCTGGTTTTACCCTGATTGAAGTTGTACTTGCCGCTATGCTTATGATGCTCATATGGGCTGTCTTCTATAGTGTGACCACCGCTACCGTGGCTAGGGTAAATGAGGAGGAGGAGATCATTGATGCTCAACAAAACGTTCGCTTGGTCATGGACCGGTTGAGCCGGGAGCTACGCCAAGCCAAAAGGGTTGAGGCTTTCGGGGAGAACTGGATTAGCTTTCGGGATGTAAATCAGCGGCTCATCAGGTATTACTTAGACGGTGAAGGCGAAATCCAGCGGGCTGTCAGTGGAGGCGGCAACAATATCGTGGCATACGGTATCGATAGGTTGCATGTCTTCTGGGACCCCGAACGGTGCTCAGTATATTTGACCGTTTATGCCCAAAAGCACCGATTTGCGGCTAGAACCACCGTCAACGTAAGGGTGGAAAACCATTGAGTAATGACGCAATCCACGATTCCGGCCAAATTGCCATCCTTTCCGTATTGCCGTTAATGATCCTATCTGTAGTTGCGGGAATCTTATTAGTCGTGGGGTTAGGCGAAGCCAGGATAGCGAGGTCAAATTCAGCGCAAATTGAGGCCCTGACCATAGCTGAGGCAGGAGCAGAGAAGGTTCTAGCTCGGTTAGGGTCGGACCCATATTGGGAATATTGGCCTAAAGAGTGGACAAAATCATTTGTCAATGTTCCGCTCGGAGATGGATACATTGCCGAGGCAAGCATGGTTTCTTTGGGCAATAGCATCATGGTCAAGGCGGTAGGGAAGAAAGACTCTTTCGATGGCCGAACGGCACGCCGGGGGGTGCAGGTTAAGATTAGGTGGCAACTACCTTCCCTAAGCGGTGCCCAAGCTATAAATCTTTTGGGGGAATATCCAGACCTGAAACCTAAGTTTAATGACTTTTACCAACGGGCTGCCTACACTTTCTCTGGACCAACAGAAATATCCTCTGCTAGCTTAAACGGGAAAAGCGGAGTCATTTTTGTAAATGGTAATTGCCGCCTGAGCTCCTTGGGCACGTATAGTGGGCATATGGCTATAGTTGTAGCCGGCAAGCTCGAGGTTGAAGGGTATTGCCAACCGGCCGATAGTAACAGTGGGTTAGTCTTGGTAGCGCAGGGGGATGTTCGCTTGCTCCCCTCGGCTGTGCAAGCGGTTATCATAAGCGAGGGTTCGGTTATAGCCGAGGCCGGCTCAGAACTTACCGGAATGGCCTTTGCCAACGATTTTGTTTGTGATCCTGAGAGTAGCGCAACGTTTTCAGCCGCGCTCACCGCTGAGGTTGAGAGACTACTACCCGGAGCTAGTTTTCGCATCGAATCGTGGCAGGAAGAGTACCCGGTGTTTTGATTCAGCGGAGAAAGGAGTTAACAAGGTTTTGGCAACTAGAAGCATGATAGGATTGGATTGGGGCAATACCTCCATCAAGGCGATTAAAGTTATATTTGAAGGAAAGAGAGCTATTCTTGAAGCGGCCATGGAGTCCGGGTTAGACGGCGAACCCTGGGAGGAAGCAATGAGATATGTACTTGAGTCTTTAGGAATTAGGGGGAACCTGCCAGTATGCGCTACGTTACCATCTCGCCTGATTACCAGCGGCAAGTCCCTTATGCCTCCGATAGGCATTAGCGACATTAAAAAGGCATTGAGGTGGGAACTAGCTCAATATGTCAGCACTAACGGCCAAGAGATTACTTACGACTTTGCTGTGGTGGGCAATTCGGCTGCAAATGGGGAAAGAGAAGTAGTGTGGGCTGCCACCCGTACAGCTTTAGTCAAGCAGTTGTACAGCTTTCTAGCTAAGTTAAAACTGAGATTAATTGCAGTAGAGGTCTCGCCTTTTCCGCTGCTACGGTTAGAATCTCCCAGGAATACCAAAGTCTTGCTGGCCGATCTGGGCTCCTCACAGCATACCCTATGCCTAGTTGAAGGCGGGATCCCATTAATGCTTGCTTCCTTTGATAGGCGCCAGGTCAGGTCCCTGTTAGCTTCCTCGGCCATTGCTTTCGGCGCCCGTGGCGTAAGAACTGAATT
The DNA here is from genome assembly GCA_014360065.1 of Clostridia bacterium. Lineage (NCBI taxonomy): Bacteria > Bacillati > Bacillota > Clostridia > Clostridia bacterium. The sequence continues at coordinate 3,223 of JACIYF010000190.1, forward strand.
GTACGGAGGAGGGGCTCTTGATTCTGGTAATCGAGAGTTTTACAGCCAGACTTTGGGGAGCACGGTTAGCGCTTCGGGTGTCCCTTTTAGCGAAGGCCTGGTCGCAGGGCTGATCGCGCCCGAATACCTAGTTGAAGGTAGAGCTGCACTCCTGCCTCAATTTGCCATGGCTTTGGGTTTAGCCCTAAAGGGGTGGCGGCGATGAAAAAAGAAATCAACCTTTTGCCAG
>JACIYF010000191.1 GCA_014360065.1 Clostridia bacterium
TTACAAAAGTGGGAGCTTCAGGCCCCTGGCTCTCGTCTCCTCCTTCTTCTGGCCAGAGCCCGGCGGACGCCGACTACCACCAAGTACATGATCAGTACGTTTATTATACCGACTAGGACCGCATAACCCCAAGAAGGAAACGGCTCGAGGTACTCTACAAGACTACGATGGAGGTTTGGGTCCATTATGAGGACTACATGGCGAAGCCACAGAAGGCTTTCGCATAACGCGATAAGTACGTAGAGAGCCACGCCTTCTAAGCGACAGAAAATCTGAAGTTCGGCCAGTTTGTAACCGACTATTCCCCAGAGGGCTCCTACCATAAGGAGCAAGGGCCACTTCAGCCACCGCCTCATGAGGCCACCTCCTAGATCCTGTCGATGAAGATAGGGTTGCACCAGACATCCGACGGCTCGCTGCCATCGGTGGCAGTAAACTCAAACTTCACCACGTAGAACGTATCGTTGGGAGGAGGTGGCAAGGTTACGTACGTTTCCGTCCCAGGGTTGGCAATATTCCTTATGGGATTGCGCCAGGCATCTACTATCCGCACCATGGTGCACCTCCGTCCGGTTACCGGCTGCTGAACCAGCTTGAACTGAAGTTGGCCTTGGGCGCTGACCTTGATCACGCTGCCCTGGACAGTCCCGTTTACGGCAAAAACCCCCAGGTCCTTACGCCCGGAGGCGCTCACGTGACCAGATCGGATAGCGTTCCATATGGATGATCTCAGGTAATACTGATAGTCCTGCGTGTAGACCCAACTGAACCCTCTATTGCCTGGGTACGTTTCGTAGAACTCCATCCAAGAATGCCAATCCGTATTACCAACGCCGACAACGAATTTCCCCGTTGCGATGGTATCTGCAAGGTTTACCCGAAGGAGGTCAAACCATTTGTTCTTCGTTTCTTCGCTGGCTATATACTCATACGAAAGCAGCTCGATGGCCCGGAACCCAGTCACATTCCATTTCTGCCAAGGAACACCTCTATAGGGGTGAGCTATAACCGCAAACGAGAAGGGGGCATAGTGGCCATTTATGGCGTTGATTAGTTGCTGGTGAGTGAGGTCTTGATTGTTTGTTGGGTATCGAGCCAGCGGATTCATTGAGGCAATAGCCCAACGCATGCGCTTCTTCATAGCAGATCTCTTGTCCACCTACATACTCACAGTACTCACGGGTGCCTATCTCAGCGCCAGGAGCAACCACGACCGCGTGGCTGGTCTGGGCATTATTACATTGAGCGACATAGGTCGGCCAGTTTTCGTTTATACCATTTTCATGGTCGGTGACTATAATCCAGTGGAAACCAGAATTTGCAGCATAGTCAGCAAGCGCGGATATTGTCCACACCCACGAGTCAGGGCTCCAAGAAGAATGGATATGCCCATCTCCCCCGTGCCAGTAGGTCCGCACCGGTAGCTGTAGGATTACGACGTTGGTTTGGCTTGCCAGGACATGAAGGGTGCCTTCGGACTCGATCCGCAGCCCAATGTCAATGGCCGCCTTATCTCCAAATTTGAGGTTATTGGCTGGAAGTCCTACGCTTACGGGCCCTCTAAATGCTTTCCCGAGTACTCTGTTGGCTTCAGGGGAGCCGGGATGTTGAGAAAGGAATCCGAGAATCTCTTCTGGCTTTTGGGTCACGACCTCTAGCAGCACCTCTTGGTTCAACGTCTGGGCTCGGTAAGCGCCATTAATGCCGAGCACGACCTCCTTGACCGCAGCCCGCACAGGGTTCGGACCCAGGTTAATGAGATAAATTGGCGGATACGCTTTTGTTGGACACTCCTTCCAAAGCTCAAGCTCCATCAGAGTCACAAGCATCAGGCGGTTTCCGTTGGCCAGGGCGAAACTGTCCGCTTTTAGATGGTCACGGTAAATGGCTTGCGACGGCTGGGTGGAGCTGGCGGAAGCGGAGGGCAGAATCGATGTGCTGGCGATGAACAGGACTACTAGGAGCACTCCCAGGATGCGACGCTTTATAAGCCTCTACCTCCCGATTAGGCTTGGGATGCTGCCGAAACGTCTCGTATGCTAGGCCACTGGCGCTGGCTCCGGAGGGCATCGCTGGCGATCCGTACGGCTCCCCCCTCGTCCTCCGGCAGGCTTCCCGGCCAATCGGACGTCCACGTCCGTGGCCGGCTCCGGACATCGTGTCCTTCGGCCCGCCTCCGGACTCGGCTTCGCCGACGTCTCGCGAAGCTCGCCCAAAGTCGCCTTGCGCCAGAGTGCCAGGCATTTTCATACTTCTTTCGGATGCACCGATTTCGCCGTGAGTGAGCCGATTCCCCTTCGGTTAGATTTTAGCTGAGTGATCGCGCGCATGAACTTCAAGCCCTAGACTTACCCAAACCTTGTATCCTACCTCAACCACCCCCTTAACCGGACCTTTTTCGCTTACTGTGTTCCATTTTCATCATTGGTTCGGAAAGACCAGGCTTGGCGATAATTGCTTTGTCACTTTTCTTCGGGCCCAGTGAAACCCAAGGCATCATTGATCTCTCGGACTTGAGCCCGAGTCGGAAACTCGTTAGGCATGACAGCAGCCAGTTGGCGAAGCTCCTTTGTGGTTATTTCCATAGGCCTAGCCGGTTGGCTATTAGGTGAGATGAGTGCGTATGTGTGTCCGGATACTCCAAATTCCAGGGTAGACAGCCTCGTCCAAAAATGAGGCTCTAGGCCTCTAGTCTCCAGGCACGACCCAACCTCTTTGAAAAATAGTGTACTCATAAATATATAGCGGTCAGCATTAAGAAGCCCGACCAATCGATCAGTCTGGGACTTGGCGTTATGGTACTGCTCAATTGCATCACTTGCTTGTTGGAGCATGTGCACAGCTAGCCTGTAATTGTTTTCAGCCTCTCTGTCGATCCTCGGGCAAGCCGTATTCAGTAGGATTGCCAGGAAGAGAACGTTTAGGGCCAGTGAAACAGCCAACACCACTTTTAGCCTCATTAATGCTGGACCCCCGTTAATGGGTATTAATGGGATGCCTAACACTCACCACCCCAGTCCACATAAAAAATGGGTACAGAGCGCCCCTGGGAAGTACACTGTACTTAATCTGACCTTGGGGCCACAACTGCACCCAAGTATAGGCACTAACTATAGTCTAAGCAGGCTTGGCCAAGTTCCTAACTTCATCCGGAAAATAATTATCTTGGCCAAAGATGAGGCCTATGCCACCTATACCATCACGACTGACCATAGCTGTCAAGTATGCTTTATCATTGTCTATACCGTAGATGAACCCTATTGTCAGAATGCTTGTCCCTGCCTTGCCTTCTATGAAGGCATCAATGGTTCCGTGCAACACTGCTTGACCATTGCTAAGTTTTGCATATTTAATCCACTGGTGAGGTGACAATGTAAAAGGGTATCGTACATCTTTGACTACCAATGACCCTTCGCCCTTAATGTTACCTAGCTGATCCCCCATAAG
>JACIYF010000192.1 GCA_014360065.1 Clostridia bacterium
GATGAAGCTTAGTTTACAGTTGGCACACCTCTATTGCTTCCCACCACCCCTCCTAGGGGGTGGTGGGATGGTCTTATGTTGGCAGTGGACGGGGCCCAAGCCTTGTGGCCTAAGCGGGGAGTTCATGATCTTGATTGCAGGTGCGGGACCAAGGCAATGAGGAGGATTTCCCCTGCATGAGGCGAATTGTTTACGTAGCCTAGTATGCTATGGAGCGTGGACGTTGGGAGGGATGGTATGTAACTTGCGATCTGAAAATTTGGCATCACCTGTGGGGACAGTTGGTGGGGGAGGGAGTCTGGGCCGTGAAGTCTTTGAAAGAACTGTGCAGTCCAACCCCTAGAGTGACTCATGACCTTTCCCTGACCACCAAGATGGCCGAGGAGGAACGCATACGAGCAGAGATCCAAAGGTGTTGGGAAGACTTTATCTTTCGGAGTAAAGATCCCAGAGAAATGTCCAGTCTTCGCCCGGAGATCGCAGAGTCCTGGATACGCTCTCGAGATTATGGAGTAGACCCGTTTGCAGAAAGGTTGGGGCGCAGTCTCGATCCCGAATCCTTTCAGCTCCTTCTTCGAAACAAAGAGCCGTTTCTTCAAGTAGCCCTTCCCTTTGTCCGGCAGTTGGGCCAGCTGCTTTGGGAATCTGGATACATTACCGCCCTGACTGATGAGAAGGGGGTGATGTTAAACATTGCTGGCGATGACGATGCGATTCGGCGTTATCGTGAGATTAATCTAGCCCCTGGAGTCATGTGGTCAGAAGAGATAATTGGTACCAGCGCTCACGGTAACTGCCTGTTGCTGAAAACGCCACTTCAGGTGGCGGGACCTGAGCATTACAGCGTGGCCTTACAGAAAACCACTTGTTCATCGGCCCCTATCTTTGGTCCCGATGGTAAGCTAGAGGGAGTTCTAGCCATTGCCAGCCTTCGTACCGAACTAACCCACCCTCATACGCTGGGTTTAGTGACATCGGTAGCTTGGGCAATACAGAACCAGCTCCAGCTGGAGACCAAAACCCGGGAAATATACCTTAACCACAGCGTTCTTAAGGCTACGCTGGCAGCTGTGGGTGAGGCCATTGTTACCTTGGATGCGGAGGGCCGGGTCAGCCAAGTAAACCGGGAGGCCAAGAAGCTCCTGGGTATTCAGGCCAGTGACGTATTGGGCAGGCATTTTGAGGTCGCCATCGGCCACCAGCCGGCGGTAAATGAGGTCTTAAGGAATGGCAAACCATTAAATGACATTGAGGTGACAGTGGAGGTTCGTGGGACCCGCGGGGCTTACTGCGCCTCTGTGCTTCCTATCCTTGACCGCGATAATAAGGTCCAGGGGGCTGTGCTAAGCATGAAGCCCATGGAGCGTATCCGTAGCTTAGTCAACCGGATGGGAGGGGCGGAGGCTGTTTTTACTTTCAAGGACATAATTGGCAACACTTCGGCAATCAGGAAATGCATAGAGAAAGCCAGGCAGGCTGCGGCCAGTACCGCCAACATTCTTCTTCTTGGTGAAAGCGGTACCGGAAAAGAACTCTTTGCCCAAGCTATCCACAATGCCAGCTCCCCGAGCGGACCTTTTGTGGCGGTCAACTGCGCGGCCATTCCCAGGAGCCTGATTGAAAGCGAGTTATTTGGCTATGAAGGCGGAGCCTTCACTGGGGCCGAGCGCCGGGGCCGGCCGGGTAAGCTGGAGCTGGCTAACGGTGGTACTTTGTTCCTGGATGAAATTGGAGATATGCCTTTGGAAGTTCAGCCGGTCTTGCTTCGGGTCTTGGAAGAAAAGAAGGTGCTTCGCTTGGGAGGGAGCCGATACATCCCCGTTGACTTTAGGGTAATCGCAGCCACCAACCAAGACCTGCTCCAAATGGTACGGGAGAAGCGGTTCCGTCACGACCTCTATTTTCGGTTGGCCGCTTTTTGTATCCGCATACCCCCGCTTCGCGAGAGGAAGGAGGATATCATTCTCTTGGCGCAGCACTTTGCCAATATTATAGGTCAACGGATGGGACTTCCTCCTGTCGAGGTGAGCGATGAGGCCCAGGTGAAACTGGCAAGTTACAGCTGGCCTGGTAATGTCAGGGAACTTGAAAACGCTATGGTTTATGCGCTAAGCAGTGCCCGGGACGGGATAGTAAAGGCCGAAGATTTGCCCGATGAGATTCAGAATCCGCTCATTGGGGGCCTGAGTTCAGAAAACGAGCTCGTCTGTCTCGAGGAAGTAGAGAAGCAAGCTATTATTAGAACCCTGAAACAAACAGGCAGCACCCGAATTGCTGCTCAAGTGCTGGGTATAGGCAGGACCACCTTGTACCGCAAGCTGAAGCGATATGGCATAGAGGCGCTGGATTATTAAGGGAGTCTCCGTTTTGAAACCAGGATTTTCAAAATGGAAAGGCGATCCTCTCCTGTGGATAAGGATCGTTTGTACAAAAGGCCCATGATTGGGCCTTTTTCTTAACTGTGGCGGAGGAAGATATTGGCACGGGGCTTGCTAGAGTTTATTTGAGGAGGGTCTGGATTTTTACCCAATTCCGGACCAGCAGGCCTCTCTGCATCATGAGGAGGTGATCGAGCCGATTCATCAGGCGCCAGAAGTCAGGCAGAGCGAATCAGAGGTCAGTTCTCAATAAAGGAGGGAGAATAGATGTCGGAGCGTCCATGGATCTGGGAAGAAGATGGCTATACTGTTATTCGAGGACACGCTCGCACTGGGCCCGGCTGTCATGATAACTGCGGTGTGCTGATATATGTGAAAAATGGGGAGCTGGTGAAGGTCGAAGGAGACCCGGAAAACCCGTACAATGGCGGCAGGCTCTGCGTTCGCTGCCTGGCAGTCCGGGATGTTGTTTACCATCCCCAGCGTCTAAAACACCCGTTGAAACGGGTAGGTGAGCGGGGAGAAAATAAGTGGGAGAGAATCTCCTGGGATGAAGCCTATGACCTAATCGAGAAAAAGTTTAATAAGATTAAGGAGGAATACGGTCCTGAGTCGGTAGTGTTCCTTCAGGGAACTGGGCGGGATATCCTGGGGTACATCAGCCGCCTGGCCTACGGCTTTGGAAGTCCCAATTGGTCTTGTGGATTCCTGAGTGGCTTGGCCTGCTACCTGCCGCGAGTGTCGAGCTGTATGATTATCTCCGGTGACTTTGCCGTAGCTGACTGCTCTCAGTTTTTCCCCGACCGCTACAACAATCCCCAATGGAAGTGTCCTGAAACCATGGTCATCTGGGGCAACAACCCCCTGGTAGCCAACTCTGATGGTTTCTATGGACACTGGGTGATTGATCTGATGAAGCGGGGGACCAAGCTCATCGTTATTGACCCACGTCTTACCTGGTTGGCCTCGCGTGCTGAATTATGGCTCCAGATCCGTCCGGGTACTGATGC
>JACIYF010000193.1 GCA_014360065.1 Clostridia bacterium
TACTGACCACAAACGTGGTCAGTATCTTGCCTGCTCGTTCCTGTCGTGGCCAGCCAAATACTAGCTTCGGCAGTATACCCCTGCACCCCATCGGCTATCTCCCAGCTGTCGGCTACCGTGCCTTCGGCCTCAGGATGTGGCCAGCGCCGGAACCCTGCTAGCCAGGTCAATCGTACCAGACGCATGTGACACCAGGTGTCGTTATGTGTGGAGATCTTTCTGCCGGTAAGCCCGGGCAGATCCCCAAGCCTTTTTCCGCGATCGTGGATCAGCCGGGCGTCATAACCGTACTCCTCCAGGAGGCCGACGGGGCTTCCCCTGCAACAGTTTGCAAAACACCCAGCGCGTTATGACATGCTGCTGTCCACCAGCGGCAGCAGGATCAGCCGTCGAGGTAGAAGAACCAGCCGCCAGCCTCAAACCTGTCCGCCACCAGCGTTGATACTACGTACCCTCTCTCCGCGTACTCCCGGCGTATGGCTTCGGCCTCCTCCCTCGTGCCCCGCACCTTGACGTATTCCCGCCCCTGCCGGTTTCTCCCCCTGGTCACCTCAACCCCAGTCCTGCCCACCTCCCAGGGCCTCGCTTCGGCAACGGCCGCAGCCACGGCCTCCACCTGCTCCGGCGACAGCACCCGGTCCCTCCCCTGACGCCGCAGCCAGAACGCCAGCGCCGCGCCGCTGTCGAAGACCGGCATCGAGCACTCTTTAGTCTTCAGCCACCTAGCTCGGGTAAAAAGAACAACCGGAGTCACATACTCTTCAGGATGACCCGGCAAGTCCAGTCTGGTTCCCGCAAGCCATTTCAGGAATAAGCGCTTGTGCCTCAAGTTCTGCCTGGTGGGGCTCTCGCAGGGAACCCAGGAGCTACCCTGCTTCCGCTTCCATCTGTCCCTGTTGCCCATCAGGGCCCCCTCCCAGGCCTTGGTCTCCACCAGGTATATCCCCGGCGGGCCGACCAGCACGTGGTCGATCTGCGCGAACTCATCCGGCTCAGGCTCCAGCACCACATCGTTAACCAGCACCCAGTCTCTGGACAGGAACAGCCAGAGTCGCACGGCCGCCGCGTCCTCCCCGCCCTCGCCCCGGGATGCGTCTTTGGCCCGCGCAGCGTCGAAGCTGAGCTCTGCCAGAGGCTTCAAGGCCCAGCGGATCCAGGATGGGACCTCCTCGTCTATCCTGGTCCTCATCTCCTGCTTCTCGCGCTCTATCTTTGCCCTGATCTTTGCCCTGAAGAGCTTCTTGATCTCCCTGTTCTGGCGCAGTGTCCGCGCAGGCATGGCATCATCCCACCGTTCTCCTTTTCTCCTGGCGCTGGAACGCCTGCGAGGCGACGCAGTGTCCGCCCTTAGGCTCCAGCCGCAGCCACGGTCTACCGCTGCCCGCAGTGCGAGCTGGTCGTGGGCCGAGACGAGAACTCCGCCATGAACCTGCTCAACAAAACTCTTGCCGAGCTGGCCCAGCCGCAGGCGAAACCGGAGGGTTTCACCGCGCGAGCCCTGTACCATCGTACCCCGTAGGGAAGGTGGCACACGGAAACTTTCGAGGTACATGATATGGCCGTGGCTTCTGCGGGTTAATCTCTGCAGGATGCCTCCAATTCATTGGAGGGAGGAGGTCACCTCATTTCCTCTTGGATCCACTTCTTAATCTCTTCTTTGTCGGGCACCCGACCAAAAACTTTCACTTTGCCGTTGATGACCAGCCCCGGTGTCATCATGACCCCGTAATCAGCGATGCTGTTGATGTCAGTCACCTTTTCTACGTCAGCCCCAACGCTCATTTCGGCCAGGGCGTTTATAACATTTTGTTCCATCGCCTTACAGCGGGCACAGCCCGGACCCAAAACCTTGATTTCCATTATGTGACGTCTCCTCCTACCTTTTGGATTGAATTGAAAAGCATTTCCATGGTGGAAATGGCGGTAGCAAATACGGCAGAAGCTAGCCGACTAGCCGACCAGTGCCCCGAACACTATGCCCGTTAAGGTAGCCATTATCACCACCAGAGAAACGTAGGCGACGGTTTTCTTAAAGCCCAGGACACTGTTTATAACCAGCATGCTGGGCAAGCTTAAAGCCGGCCCCGCTAAAAGGAGGGCTAAAGCCGGGCCTTGGCCCATACCCGAGCCCAGAAGCCCCTGGACAATGGGCACTTCCGTTAGGGTGGCAAAGTACATAAACGCTCCTACCAGGGAGGCAGTAAAGTTGGCCAGAATCCCATTTCCCCCTACGACCATAGATATATACTTAGCCGGGATAATCCCTGCATCCACCCCCGGCCTGCCCATGAGAAAGCCGGCTATCAGCACGCCTCCGAAAAGAAGGGGTAAAATCTTGATACTGAAATCCCAGGTAGAATCCATCCAGGCAGACAACTCTTCCCGCGTAAACCAGGCCCTTAAAATTAAGGCCAGGGCTATGAGCAGGCCAATTACCAAATACCACTTCACGCTGTAGACAGCGTACCAGAAGCCTGCATCTTCTTGGGACCTGCCCCAGGCGGCAAAGACGAGTATCAAGACCAGGATCAGGAAGTATAGCGTGGTCTGGCCCAAAGTCCGCCGAGGTCCCCCTTCTCCTTCAGGCACGAGCAATCCTTTGACCCTTTCTTGTTCTTCTCCTCTGAAGAGCAGGGCCATAATAAGGCCGATGACCACCGAAAACAGAACTGCTCCTAGGGCCCTGGCCAGGCCGATCTGCCAACCCAGGACTCGGGCTGAAAGGATAATGGCCAAAACATTAATAGCCGGCCCGGAGTAAAGAAAGGCTATGGCTGGGCCCAGGCCCGCTCCCCGCTTGTATATGCCCATAAATAAAGGCAGTACAGTGCAGGAGCAAACAGCCAGTATAGCTCCCGAAACGGCACCTACCCCATAGGCCGTCACCTTGGGGCTATCCGGCCCCAGGTACTTAATGACCGCCTGGGAGGAAAGGAAGTTGCTCATGGCCCCGGCTACAAAAAGGGCGGGCACTAGACAGAACAGTACGTGCTCCCTAGCATATTCCTGCAGCATATAAAAAGCTTCCAGTATAGCGCTCTGCATCCTGGGGTGTTGGAAGGGCAGAAAGTAGGCTGCTAGGAATGCGGCTACAATTAGTAGTAACTTGGTCTGCTTGCTCACAGGAACATCTCCTTCAATTAAGGTCCAAAGGCAAGAGGTTATGCGTATCTTCCATCATGTGAAGTTTACAACTCCTGAGGAGGGGGACAAGAACTTAACGCTTTTCCGCTGGCTACAAGAGCTTCGTAGCGCTCCCATTCTTCTTGCATCTGAGGGATGTCTTGGACGGGAGCGGCCAGGAACAAATCTAATTCCTTTTTGTATTTGTCGAATACATCCTTGGCCAACCGGTAACGAACGCGCTGGCCTTCCTTTTTTTCCTGCG
>JACIYF010000194.1 GCA_014360065.1 Clostridia bacterium
TCCCAGGTGGTGAACCTGGAAACCGAAGCAGTTCGCTTCCTCTACCGGGTCCAGCGCGGCTTTGGCATCGATGGCCGGGTGGATGGCATCCTTTACCGGCAGGTCTTGGCCGCCTATAACCATATATACGCTCCCGCCCACCCGGAGTGGGCAGCCAACTTTTTGTCCTTGGCCAGCGGCCACGAAAGACTAAAAGCAGCTGGCCAAACCGTTTAGAAGTAAACGTTTTTTCGGAGAAGGAGAGTTTAACCGTGGCAGTAGGAGAAAGACTGAGGAAGCTTAGAGAAGAGCGTGGTATGTCCCTGGAGGAGCTAGCCGACCGCCTGGATATTCCACCTGATTGTATGGCCGAAATCGAGCGCGGAACCCGGCACCTGTCGGCCAGCACCTTGGCGGAAGTGGCCAGCCTCTTGGGAGTGGAAACAGATTACTTTACCAAGAAAGATGCGGATGCTGAGCAGGATGCCCTAGGAGCAAAGCTGCGCCAGCTACGGCAGCAGAAAGGCATCACCTTGAGCCAGCTGAGCCGCCAATCGGGAGTTTCCCTAGCCCATATCAGCGAGATCGAGCGGGGTCGGGGCCGGGCTTCATTGAAAACCCTAGAAAAGCTGGCGGCAGTCCTAGATGTCCCCACCAGTTCCCTTTTGCGTTCCCAAAAAGAGGATAGTTTGGGCAACAAGCTAAGGAGGCTGCGGGAGAAGATGGGCCTTACCCAAAAGCAATTGGCTGAGCAGGTGGGCATATCCCATAGCCTCATCGGTCAAATTGAAACCGATCGCATCCAGCCCTCCCTATCTACCTTGAGCAGCCTGGCCGAGGCCCTAGGGGTATCAACCTGCTATTTCCTGATGGAAGAGGAAGAAGAAGGCCTCTACCTGGATCAGGCCTTGGCGGCCGATTTACGAGAGGCTTTGCGCCGGCCGGCGATTCAACAAATCGTCCGAGCCCTGGCCGCTTGGAGCGATGCTGAGATTCAAGCCTTGGTAAACTTTTTGGAGCAATTAAACGCCAATCGCCGCCCCTTGAGTCCCACCGGCGAAGCTGAGTTTCAGGAGATCCGCCGCTTTCTAGCCCGTTCCTCGGAGAAAGAGCGCAACCTCATCATCAACCTCATCGAGCTGCTTTCGGCTAACGCCGATATGGCCACCGCCGGGCTGGACGCCATGATGGGCGTGGCGCCATCAAGGCCGGGAGCCGACGGTGCGGGTAGCCAAGGGAAATAGCCGCCTGCGACTCCTAAAGATAGCTGTGGATGCTTGGAAGCAGGAAGGAGACTCCAAACCAGGTAAACAGCACCGCCCCAAAACCCACCACCGCCATTAGGGCTGCCCTTTTGCCCCGCCACCCGTACGTCTTGCGGGCATGAAGATAGGCAGCATAGATTAGCCATGTCGCCAAAGCCCAAGTCTCTTTGGGATCCCAGCTCCACCACCGACCCCATACCTGCTCCGCCCAGATGGCGCCGGTAATGATAACTAGAGTTAAGAAGGGAAAGCCCACAGTTATGGACCAGTACATGGCCTCCTCCATCTGGTCCCGCAAGGTAGGCCTGGTCAAAGCTAAGTAGGCAATAGCCAGGCAAAACGATAGCCCAAAAGCCCCGTAGGCTGCCACCGCGGTGGCTACGTGGAGCTTGAGCCAAACGCTCTGCAATGCTGGCGGCAAAGGCCCCGCCGCTTGGGCCAAGGTGTTGGCGTAGGAAAGGAGGGCCACTTCCAGCAAGGTTGCCAATACTAGCACCAGTTGAGACCCGGTTCGGCGATAAATGATCAAGGTGAAGGCCATCGTTCCCCAAACCATCAACAAGCTGAACTCATAAAGGCTGGCTACCGGAAGCCTCCCCGCACCTAAGGCGCGTAGGGCCAATGCTAAAGTCATGCACAGCCAAGCCAGCGCCGAGCCTGCCTCTGCCAGCCGGCCGGTCCGGCGGCTGGGGCGCCAAAAGGATATCAGGCTAAAGATCAAGACCAATAGCAATAGCGCATAGGTGGCCAGGTTAAAGTTAGCTTCCATTTCTCCCCGCCCCTCTCAAGGCCAGTTGCTTCTGAAACGTTTCCCATGCCGGGGCGCTGGCGTCGGCGCAAGATGCTTCGCCAGCGATCCGTATGGCTTCCCCTCACCCTTCGGCGCCCGGCACTCAACCGTTAGCTACCATGACCAGAACCTTGGCTACGTCTTTTCCTTATCTGCTTGGGCAGCTTGCCGGCTAGGGCGCCCCTTCCGCATCCTCGCCAGGATGAGGCCTAGCCCCAAAAGCCCAAACCCGGTGTAGACCACGGGCAGGCCAGGGTCCCTCTTGACCTCCAAGCCGCTCAAATAGCGGTAACCCTGAAAGCTAAGTGAATAGCCCTGGAGGCTTTTGGTCTCGCCCAGCTTGATCAATTCTTTTGCTATTACTTCATGGCCCCGCATCAAACGGCAGAATAAACCAGGATTATTGGCCACTGGGGAATCCGCGTTTAGATCGGGCACAAACTGCGGCACCAGGTAAAGGGTCTGCCCTTGGTTTAGGGCCAAAGGCTTACCGCTTTCCACCTCAAAGGGGATGGCCTTCTCCCCTATCGTAACCTCCCCTTTAACCAACCAGCCCCAGCGGCTCTGGTAGAGCTTAATTCCTTGAAACTCAAGGGGGTGATTGACTGAAACTTTTCCTTGTCGGGCCTCACCATCGGCGCTTTGTAAATTTACAGTGCTGGTGAACTGCTTAGGCTCTAGGTTGGAATAATACTGGATCTCAAACCGCTCCAGGCTAAGGGCAAGACCAGGAAAGCCGTATTCCGCTAAGTCCAACCGGTCACCTACTCCAAGCTCTACCAAGGCGTGTTTGGCCATGGCAAAGGAAATCCCTGCCCCCACCAACAGTACTAAAGCGCCCAGGTGCAAAACCAAAAGCCCCCACCCCTTGAGCCCCGAGCTTACTCCCCAGCGCCGCAGGGGGCAGACCAACAGGTTCAAAGCCAAAATCCCGCCTAAGGCTATAAACCACCAGCTTCGGTATAAGTGGTCCAGGGAAAGCCGAAGAAGCAATTGGCCCAAGAAAGCACCGTACTGGGCTTGGTAGAAGCTCGGAGGCTGGCCCTGGGGAATCAAGGTGCCCAAAGCCGCCAGGCCACCAAAAACCAGAAGCAGAAAGAGGCTGAACCTTAGTGAGAAAAAACGCAATCTCTTCACCTTTTAGCTATATCTAAATAGGGGCTAAAGCATGCCGGCTCAAAGCCCAATCTCTTCCTCCTAGCCTTTCCTAAGTACAGTTGCCCAGACCAACCAGCTGCAACCGTATTAAGGCCAGGTGGCTCGCCGCCATCGGTCTAACCTATGCCGACTACCGAGCTTGGGATTCAGCTGAATTGAGTATACAATGGGCTCTTT
>JACIYF010000195.1 GCA_014360065.1 Clostridia bacterium
CCGGGCGGCTTTGCCGGCCGGGGCCGCCCCGCCAGCCTCAATTTCCAAGTCCCCATGGACTACCTGTCGGCCGAAGAAGGCATGTACGCTTAAGCGGATGGCCATGTTTTCCTCCTAACTCTAGGGTTATCCTCAAGCTTCTTTTTGCTGGCGCTTGCCCCCGAAACCAGCTGGGGCAAAGCCCGCTCCCGATCTAGGGCTTTGCCCGGCGGGCTTTCAGGACAGGTTAGCTGGCTTATTTTTCCTCCGGATAAAGCGCGGCAATGACACTGTCTAGTCCTAATTCTTTGAGCTTATTCAAAGAGGGTCGGCCGTCGCTAAGGTTCCACTGCATGGCCTGATAATACTCCCGAGCCATGGTGTCGATGTCGATGGTGATTTTGGCCAGAGGCCCCGACTCCAGCGGAGGCTTGCCGATGGCCCGGTCGGGCAGGCGGAAGTCTTGCGGCTTGATCCCTTCCCGTACATTAAAGGCTTGGCGCAGGTTTTGGATGCGCTCGCCAGTACGCATCAGCTCTTCATCGGTGACCTGCCAACCGGTGACTGCCTGAACAATGGCAGAATAGGGGAACCTGCCTATATAGGTGGTGAAATAGCAGAAACCGAGGCAGTTCATAACCTGGGCCGAATTGCTGAGGGCGGCGTGAATGGCACCCCGGCCCTTATATTGATACCTTTTCAGCCCACCCTTAGGCAGCTTCAGATTGCCAAATATGGCTCCGGAAAGGCCAGCTTCCGCCCATTGAGCTCCTCCGGTGGTATGGCGGCCGGGCGTGGGGTCGGTCATGTAGGCGGTGGCAAAGCTAGGGTTGAGCCGAGGATCATGCATGGGCAAGTCTTGGCCGCCGGCGTGCATGGCGAAAGCCTCGCTCCCCTTGCCGACCCTTTCGGCGGCGCGCTTGGCTCCATCGGCCAAGAGCTCCCCCAGGCCCTCTCGTTTTCCGATCATCTCGGTCAGCTTCACCGCAGCCACGTAATTGCCCCAGGCCAGAACCAGCCCGCCGGTGTCCTCCCGGGTAAGGATATGCTTTTCAAAGGCTTCGAAGGCCCAAGCTACTGCCGAGCCGGTGCCGATGCTGTCGAGGCCATAACGGTTACAGAGGTCGTTGATCTGCATGATAGATTCCAAGTTGTCATTTAAGATATTAGGCCCAAAGGCGGATAGAGTCTCGTATTCGGGGCGGTGGGCTTCTGGGATGGGGTATTTTGGGTTGTCCATCTTGATGATGGCGCCGCAGCCGAGGGGGCAGGAGAAGCAGTTGTACTTCTTGACATTGTATTTGCAGGCGTTGACGTCGCTGATCTTGGAGGAGCGGGACCAGGGAAAGTCTTTGACTCCGGAGCCGGCCCAGTTCTTGACTGGGCTGTCGCCGCACTCCACCGACATGGCCAAAGTGGAGGTGGTTCCTTGCTCGCTCATGGCTTGCACTGTCTGGCCTACGGTAGGCTTGTAGGGTCCCATAAACTTTATCATTAGGGGCAGAAAAGGCTTCCCATATTTGAGCAGGGCTTTATCCAAGGCGTTGGGAGTCTTTAGCCCCAAGGAGATGAACTGGTTGACCTGCTTAAAGAGCTCGGGGTTGGCCCTGGTAACATTGAGGTGGCCTTTGCAGGCAATGGCCTTGAGCTTCTTTGATCCCATCACTGCCCCTAAGCCGGAGCGGGCGGCGGTGCGGCCCCGATCGTTGAAGATTCCGGCCAAAAGCGACATCTTTTCCCCGGCCGGGCCAATGCAGGCCACCCGAATCTTGTCTCCCAGCTCCTGCCGCAAGGTATCTTCAGTTTCATATGTGTCTTTGCCCCAGAGGTGAGAAGCATCCCGGATTTCCGCCTCGCCATCATGCAGCCAGAGGTACACGGGGTAGGGCGATTGGCCGACGACGAACACGCCATCGTAGCCGCACTTTTTGAGCTCGGGTCCAAAGAATCCGCCCGAATTGGCGTCCCCCCAGCCGCCGGTAAGGGGTGACTTGCCTACCACCATGTAGCGGCCGGTAAACTGAATGCCGCTTCCGGTCAATAGGCCCGGGACAAAGCCCAGGATGTTTTCTGGTCCTAGCGGGTGGGCTCCAGCCGGCATGCGGTCAAACAGGATCTTGGCTCCTAGCCCATACCCGCCGAGGAACTGGCGGTAAATTCCTTCGCCTACCTCTTCGGTGGTGATCTCGCCTGTGGTCAAATTGACCCAAAGAATCTTCCCCATGAATCCGTGCGGCAACCTGGCCACCCCCATGCGTTTATAATTATTCTTCCTTCCGGCTTACTGGGCTTTTCGACTCCCAGGATCCTATCATGTTATCGCTTACTGCCGGTGCCCCTCTATCCATTATACAGGAAAAGGTACAATTAGGAAAGTAAAAATGCATGAAAAGTGGCATAAAGCACCCACTAAGACGGCCCAAATACCAGTTCTGAGTTCTGCGGGCAGGAAACTAGCATCACTTGGCGAATGATGCCAAGTGAGAGTGCTAAGCACAACAGAACAACTTGCACAGGGGGCGAAATTATGGACATACGGGAAGAGCGGGCAGCCATGGACGAGCGCAGACTGGCAGCGCTGGAAACGCTGAGTGCAGTGGTGAAGTGGCTCAAGGATACCAAGCCATCGGAAATCTTTTATGTAGAAGGGGAAAGTGGTAAAGGGAAAGCCCCAGCCCCGAGCATGAGTGATGAGCACTTGCGGGTTATCTGGCAGCGGTGGGTAGCCAAGGCAAGCGATGTATTGGAGCGGAGTGCGGTGATACCGGATCTGCTTCTTGCTGACGTAGAGCGGATATTCAAAGAAGAGAAATCTAATGCCCAATCGTCGGGAACACCTTAAGGCGGCCAAGGCGCTCTTGGGTCATGCCGACCCTTTGGTACATATCCTTATGAACCGGGCGATTGAAAGGTTGGGCCCGCGTTATCTGTATGTGCGCCACAATGCAGCCTATATTTCAGCTATCAAGGAACTTCTAGGAGAGGATGCTTGCCTAGAGGCCACATTGCACCTGCTCCAAGACTGGGGGGTAGTAACGGCCGAGGATTATGGCTTTTATGCGTCGCCACGTCGGTCTAACCGGGAGCCGTCAAGATAGAGTATAAGCCATTGGGGCTACTGTTCCTCCCCTCCCCCATCCATGTTATAATTTTGTTAGAACCGAACGGAGGAGAAACCTTGTCATCCGCAGTAATTGACCGCAGCCTGAAGGTCCTGGCTAGAGAATATCCTGATGCCTTTGTAAGGTTAACCTTGGGCCAACTAGGCATAGAAGGCCAAGGATGGCGGCTCCAGTTCCTTGAAAACCCCGAGGTCAACATTCCCGAGAAACGACTGGATAGCGTCTACCAGTTGAAG
>JACIYF010000196.1 GCA_014360065.1 Clostridia bacterium
GCTACCCCCTTTGGACTCAAGGCAATGCAAGAGCTACAAAAGTTGAATCCATCCAAAGACGAAGCCAGCGATGCGATGTGCACTTTTCTTGCCATCAATACCTCGTGCGTTACTCTCTTGCCGGCAACCATCATAGGCATTCGAGTTGCTGCCGGGAGTATTAATCCCACAGAGATTGTGGGGCCAACCATCTTTGCCACCAGTTGCGGTATGGTTGCTGCCTTAACGGCTGATATCATCTGGCGGCGCCTGCGAAGGCTGAGGGGGTAGCTACCCTATTGGAACAAGTAATTGCTATCCTTTCTCGGTGGGCATTGCCTGCGCTAATGTTTTTCATTCCGGCCTGGGGCTTAATCCGCCAAGTTAAAGTGTATGAGGCTTTTGTGCAAGGGGCACAGGAAGGCTTCTCGACTGCCGTGAAGATCATTCCCTTTATGGTAGGAATGTTGGTTGCCATCAATATCTTCCGAGCCTCAGGCGCCATGGAGCTGTTTTCGCAACTGATAGGTCCTGTAGCTGGGCGAATTGGGATGCCCCCAGAAGTACTACCTCTGGCGATGATGCGACCTTTGTCAGGCGGGGCGTGTCTTGGCCTGGCTGCAGATCTAATCAATACTTTTGGTCCGGACTCTTTCATTGGCAGGCTTGCTTCTACCATGCAAGGGAGTACCGATACAACTTTTTATGTTTTAACTGTATACTTTGGATCAGTGGGCATCCAGCGGTACCGACATGCGGTATGGTTAGGGCTCATAGCAGACATAACTGGGCTGCTGGCTTCGCTATTCATCATTAATTACCTGTTCCACTGATTTATATTTAAAGGAATTTAAAAGCGATGGGTAGTCATTTGATGCGGTTACAGAAGGCTATTGCTCAAGCAGGAGTTACTTCCCGCCGAAAGGCTGAAGAACTAATATTGACTGGAAAAGTACAGGTCAATGGCCAAGTTGTTACTACTTTGGGGGCTAAGGTTGACCCGAGGACCGACATAATCACTGTATCAGGGAAAAGGATAATTGTTTCACCTAAGAAGGTATATTACGCCCTCAACAAGCCGGTGGGCTATATCACCAGCCTTAAAGATCCCCAGGGTAGAGCCACGGTTATGGACTTGCTTCCGCCGATTGCGACTAGGATATTTCCAATAGGCCGGCTAGATTATAATAGTGAAGGTTTATTGCTGCTAACCAATGATGGACAGCTTGCTTATTATCTTACCCATCCAAGATTTAAGGTGAAAAAAACCTACAGAGTGTTAGTAAAAGGTTTTTTCGGTGATGAGGATGCAGCCAAATTAAGGGCCGGGGTAGAACTTGAAGATGGCAAAACCGCTCCAGCTCGGGTAACAATTCTTAAGCGTACGCCTACGTACTCTTGGCTAGAAATTACCATCCACGAAGGCCGGAAACGTGAAATACGGCGCATGTGTGCTTCTGTGGAGCATCCAGTTCTCAAGCTGAAACGGATCGAATTTGCAGGCATTTTGCTAGGAAAGCTTCCAGTGGGTCACTATCGTCCACTTACTAGCCTAGAGATCTTAAAGCTCAAAAACCTGGTACGAACCGCATCCGGTCATCTGCCTCCCCCTCCAAAACCTAGCTCTAGTTTCTGACAATAAGTTGCTAGCAGGAATTCTAGCACCAGCAGCGAAAATTCGACAGTAACACTTTGTGGCCGTACTGGTAGGGGTAGGGTGGTGATTTCAGATGGATGGGTCCAAGAGGGAGAAAATTACCCTTAAGATAAGGCTTGATTACCGAGGAAACGGGCGGGGAGGGCGCCGCCTTTTTGGAGGAAAGAATATAACCGATTCTGCCGAAGAGATCCGGGAACAAAAGGTCTCTTTTTTTAGGAATGTGCCTATGCAGGGAGTGGCAGTTAATGATATCGACGCGAACGCCGAGGTTTATGCGGTTATTGATGACAGTTCCGGAGAACAGGTTGCTTATGCCCCCATAATTCTGACAGTAACTGCTGAGAATATAGAAAACGTTCTTCAGCTAATTATGCAGGAAGAGTTCCGTAAAGTAGAAGTGATAGAACCGCAGACCCTAGCTCTAGATCGAGGTGACATGGAGCGGCTGCTGTTCAGAATCAGCGAAGAACTACGCAAGTATCACCGTTCTTTAGAGCGCAAGTGGGCCAATCGTTGATGCTCGTAAATAAATACACACCAAAAAAGTAGGAGGATGTTCTATGGCGCGCGTATATTACGACAATGATGCAGATTTAGGCAGACTAAAGGGCAAGAAGATCGCCGTCCTTGGCTATGGCAGCCAGGGGCATGCTCAAGCACAGAACTTGCGTGACAGTGGGTTGGAAGTCATAGTCGGCCTCCGATCTGGCAGCAAATCTTGGGCGCAGGCAGAAAAGGATGGTCTTAAAGTCACTGTTGTGGCTGAAGCGGCCGCCCAGGCGCAGGTAATTCAAGTTTTGCTGCCCGATGAGGTACAGGCTGAGGTCTACCGCACCGAAGTGGCACCTCACCTGTCGGAAGGGAAGGCATTAGGTTTCTCGCACGGTTTTAATATTCACTTTGGGCAAATCGTGCCTCCACCTGACATCGACGTGTTTATGGTAGCCCCCAAGAGTCCTGGTCACCTGGAACGACGAATGTTTGTTCAAGGTGCAGGGGTACCTGGATTGGTAGCTATCTACCAAGATTATTCCGGCCAAGCCAAGGAACTAGCCTTGGCCTACGCTAAAGGAATTGGCTGTACTAGGGCAGGAGTAATTGAAACTACCTTTAAGGAAGAAACCGAAACTGATTTGTTTGGTGAGCAAGCAGTTTTGTGCGGAGGCTTGACTTCATTAATAAAGGCTGGCTTTGAAACCTTGGTCGAGGCAGGTTATCAGCCAGAAATAGCTTATTTTGAATGTTTACATGAGATGAAGCTGATTGTGGACTTGGTATATGAAGGCGGACTCGGATTAATGCGATACTCCATCAGCGATACTGCTCAATATGGCGACATGACCCGTGGTCCCCGGATCATTGACGAAGGCGTAAAGTATACTATGAAAGAGATACTGGGGGAAATCCAGTCGGGAGAATTTGCCCGTGAATGGATTTTAGAAAACAAAGCCAACCGACCTGTCTTTAATGCCTTAAACAATAAGGATAAAGAACACTTGATTGAAAAAGTGGGAGCAGAACTGAGAAATATGATGACATGGCT
>JACIYF010000197.1 GCA_014360065.1 Clostridia bacterium
TTGACTTCCTCTATGCGGCAGGCCA
Source organism: Clostridia bacterium (assembly GCA_014360065.1). Lineage (NCBI taxonomy): Bacteria > Bacillati > Bacillota > Clostridia > Clostridia bacterium. Next base: position 26 of record JACIYF010000197.1, read on the forward strand.
TAGTGATGAAGGCATCGCTCACCCCTTGCCATGGTCGAATGGGGACAGACGATAGTTTTGGCTCAGCTGGCCAATCGTGTTCACCAGGTATTATAATTGTTTTTGGGTAAGCCTAACAACCAAAACGTTACCAAAACAAAGATAGCGCCGGCAAGCCAGAAAGGAGCTCGCCATGCTTCGTATCGTCTGTTTGGGCGACAGCATTACTTATGGATACCCATACGGGCCAGAGACCTCCTGGGTGGCGCTGACCGAACAGAAGTTAAACCAGTACTTGGCTACGAGCCGGATGGGCAACCTGGCTCAGGGGACCACCAGCAAGCAAAGCGCAACCAACCCCGTGGTACAAATGATCAATAGAGGCGTGAACGGAGAGACTCTGGGAGAAATGCGGGAGCGGTTCAGCCGGGACGTAGTCACCACTCCCAGGCCGACCCACGTCATAATAATGGGTGGTACCAACGACGCTTGGTGGGGCTGGTCCTCAAAGGAATCGCAAAAACACCTTGAAGCCATGGTGGCCGAAGCCAAGCGCCATGGGATCCAGCCCTTGGTAGGAGTAACCATCCCCATATGCCGAAAATTGGTGGAAAGAGAATTCGCCATCAGCCAGGAGGAAATACAGGTGATGGTTGACTGGCTAGATTCTTTTCGGGAGTGGCTGCAAAGGACTTCTCCGGCACCCCTGATCGATTTTTACAGCGCCCTTTGGGACGCCGGAGCCTTGGATGGTCGGGCCGAATACTTTAGCGATGGCGGCCATCCCAACCGGGCCGGTTATGCGGCCATGGCCGAAGCAGCATTCCGGGCTCTGTCTTCTTTGCTGGTACCGCCTACGTATTAGCAGTGGACGCATCTAACCAGCATACTCACACGGCAGCGATGGCTTTTTTCATTTCTTCCAGGCTCGCCACTTTGATGCTCATTTTTAGCAGAGACTTGAGGGTGGTTGAACTCTCAATCTGGTTTATGGCTTGGATGATTTCTGGATCCACTTCACCAAACCGCTCCTTAAGCACATCCAGGATATCGCCCCGGAGGGCCTCAATCCTACCTTTCTCAATGCCCTTCTCGACGCCCTCGTTATACCACTCTTGGACGAAGCTTGACTCTTTGACGTACATCAGGATCTCCTCCCGAAAGAGCCTCATTAAGGTTTCCCGATCAAAGTAGCGCTCGGCTACAGTTAAGGCAATGGAGAGGCTGTCGGCCCGCCGTCTGCTATCCGGTTCCGCTAAGATCAATTCTTTAGTACGGTAGAGGACGCTCACATCCTTCTTTTCAGCTAGCATGCTGAGCAAGGGAGCAAACTCTTTTAGCCGGCCTTGGCTGATAGCCTCATAATAGTCCCACAGCTTAACTACCTGGTAGGTGAAGCTTGTTACCACCAGGTTATTTAATTCTACTACGTAGGCTTGGGGTAGGTTATTATAGTTTGCCCTTTCCAAATAGATGGCTACCGGGATTACCGGCAGGCCGTAGCTTTCGGTGAGAAAAGCAGCATACTTAAACATTCTTTCCGGCATGTCCGGCTGGTGGCGGAGCTGAAACTCAAGATGCAAGAGATACTCCTTATGGCCCAGCTTCAACTGGTAGACGCTATCCAGTCGTTTCTCGGGAATGTTGACCTCGGGGTTTTCAAGGAACTGGAGCCGCCATCCTTGGCCTTCTATGCCTAGTTGGCCCAAGGTTAACCTTACAAAGGCGTCAGGATATTCTCTAGCCAGGACCTTCAGGCTGCGGTCAATTACTGCGGATGACAAGGTTTCTCCTCCGTTCGGTTCTAAGAGAATTATAACATGGATGGGGGAGGCATAGTAGCCCCAGTGGTGAAGGCTTATCCCCCAGCCATTTCCGCCGCAATAAAATCAAGGACTTGCCTAAAAGCGCAAGCTAGGTCTGGGCTAAGATGACTTTCCACCACATACTCCTGTTTACCATGATGAAGATGATGGGGAAATGAGATGGGGATACTCGGCAGAGGCAATGGCCTGAAGGTCGCCATAGATATCCAAAGACTTATTCACCGTCCGGGTCAAGCTCTTTTAGAAGGTCTCGGCAGCGCTTCAAATGCTCATCAGTCTGTTCCCAAGCTATAAGATCCTCCCACGCAGGATGGCTCGGTATTTTTTTGGAGCGAATCTTTTCTTCCAGTTCCTGGTGCTCGGAAACAGCGTAGGTCCGCTTGAGGTTATCAATCATTTGCTCATTCTGGCTAATTTGCTCCTGGATAAACTTAGCTAATCCCTTGGAGACAATGTTTTGAACCGGCAATTTAAAGAGTCGCGAAGCCTCATATATGACCTCTGGCCACTCAACACTCATTGCTTGATCACCCCAAATCGATTATAACATTTTTACTGAACATGGCTATAGCCGTTAGTCGCAAAGGAGTCGCTCAGTTCTGAGAGGGTTATAACCATGGATCGGAAGGGTATAGTAACCTCCGCTGGCTTACGGTTAGTGTCCACCCCAAGCGGGAAGGAGTGCTTGAGTGAAGTGTTGAAGTTGAGAGGGACAAAATGGCTACCATGGGCGCATTTCCTGTCCAGGCCTGTTCAGGCGAGAATATTAATCTACCGGACTGCCAAAAGGCACGGCAGTCAAGTCGCGGAAAAACTGCCGGGCCAAGGGGTAATAATCGAAGTAATCACGCCAGGTAGCTTCTAGGAAGGCGTAGCGGGTAGGTTCATCGCGGGAAAAAAGCAGTTCACCCCGGCTGACGTGATATCGGAGAGGCAAAGAGGAATAATTCAACACTCTCAGATCTACAGGTAGGCCTGCTAATAGCTCAAGATCTATTCCTTTTCTTAGCTCGTACTGCTGCATTTCCCTGCCTGAGAGTCTTTCTTGGTGGAGGTAAATGCCAACATCAATATCGCTGAAAGGTAAACCTTCGCTAAAAGAACCATACAGATAGGCAAACAAGACTTCTGGATAATCACGCAGGCGAGCTGTCAATAATTTCACGTACTGATTTCTTTCCGATGGCGATAAATCATGCTTCTTGCCCTTCACGTTCCACCGCCTCATTTACAACTTGGCAACCTGGGTTCCGCAACCCCAGGCCGGCTGAGACAATATTTT
>JACIYF010000198.1:0-540 GCA_014360065.1 Clostridia bacterium
GGTCACTACCGCACGGGTGAGACTTTCGCATCTGAACTACATCCCCCAGAAAGTATTTCTCTACCATCTCTTCCTCCTGCCAAGCCCCCGGTCTACCCTAAGGTAATCAAGCGGTCACTGCTCATCATGGCTTCAACGATGGAGTACATGTTGCTAATGGAGCCGACGCAAAGCTTTTCCTTAAGCTGAAAGTAATCCAGGCAGGTACCGCAGCTTAAGATCGTGACCCCGCGCTTTTCTAAAGCCATAAGGTCGGACAATACCGCCGACCCTTCACAGGCCAGTTTTACCCCACTATTGATGAAGATAATCGAACCGGGAACCACTTCCGCTTCCCTCAGAGTATAAAAAAAGCTTCGCATCAGCACCTGGCCAAGCTCCTCCTCCGGCCGCCCTAAAGTACAACTAGAGATTAGCATTACCTGCTTGGCCACCGGCGCGACTTGGGTCGAAGAACCAGAGAATTCCTTCTGGATGCGGATGTAGAATTCGCCGTTTCGCTCCTCCACCTCGACAGGATAATCCTGGCTGCGAGCAAAT
>JACIYF010000198.1:552-3085 GCA_014360065.1 Clostridia bacterium
GCGGGAAGTAGGGTTATCGACAATAGTCACCAATTCTCCCCGTTCAAGCTCATCTAGAGCTTTCTTGGTCCGCACCACCGGTTGTGGACAGGTAAGCCCCCGGCAATCCACCACGATAGGATCCAAAGTCTTTCCCCCATTTCCTCTTGATCGCTCTGATCACTCGTGACACTAACAGCACCACCGGTTCCCACGCTTAGCCACACCAACGCTGGCATGACCCTGCTTTCCAGCCTTAGCACCAGCCAACAGCCTCAGCACACTGCATTGTTGCCACGCCAACCTGGGGCACCGGCCCTCCGCTCCGCAATCGTGCGCGTAGCGAGCTCGTGCTCCCTCCCGGACTCCGGCGGGCTTTCCGGCCAATCGGACCTCCACGTCCGTGGCCGGCTCCCCCAGCACTCAACTGCCAGCAGACCACAGACTCTAAGCAACCTACTACCTGCCTAAGGTGGACACCATACCTGGATTCTTGAGTTGAGTGCGGGGTCCGGCCCGCCTCCGCCCTCGCTGTCGTTAAGGTGGCTTAGCCGCTCGGCTTGATGTCGCTTCCGGGCCAGCGCCCAGCACCCCTGCCTGCTTTTTTCATGCCCGGTTGCGGCCCGCCGTAACCGGCACTACTCATAAACGGTAATCTTCGGTGCCCCGGCCTTTACTCTACCCACCACCGCAGCTCCAATTACCCCTCCCTGTTTAAGCCTAGCCAGCAGCTCCTCCGCCTTCTCCTCCGGCACAGATATTAGCAGACCTCCGGAGGTCTGGGGATCGAAAAGTAGGTCCCGGTGTCGCTCCGGCACTTCGTCCTCAAAAACTACCTTGTCGCCCAGATATTCTCGATTGCGGTAGGCTCCAGCCGGTACCAGCCCCATATGGGCCAATTCCTCCGCCCCCGGCAAAAATGGGAACCGCCCTGCCTGCACCTCTAAACTCACCTGACTAGCCTCGGCCATCTCCGCCGCATGCCCAAGGAAACCAAACCCGGTGATGTCTGTAACCGCGTGGGCCCCAACTGTCAAGGCCGCCTGGCTGGCCTCGCGGTTTAGGGCTCGCATGGCGGCGATGGCTGCCGCTTCCGCCTCTGAGCTCGCCATTTCCGCCTTGACAGCCGTAGCGACTACCCCCGTACCTAAGGGCTTAGTCAACACCAATAAGTCCCCGGGGCAGGCACCGGCGTTGGTAAGAAGCTTGGCCGGGTGGACAATTCCGGTTACCGCCAAGCCATACTTGGGCTCGGTATCCTCGATTGTATGGCCACCTACCAGCAAAGCTCCAGCTTCCTGCACCTTGGCCGCGCCGCCAGCCAGAATTTGGCCTAAGACGCCAAGATCCATGGTCTGTACCGGAAAGCAAGTAATATTTAGGGCCGTAAGCGGTACCGCCCCCATAGCATAGATATCGCTAAGGGCATTGGCAGCGGCAATTTCCCCAAAGGTATATGGATCGTCAACTATCGGCGTGAAAAAATCCACCGTCTGTACCAGGGCTAGATCCTCGTTGAGCTTGTACACCCCAGCATCATCAAAGGTGGCTCCGCTCACCAACAGTCGAGGATCATCGCCAACCGGTAACCCTTTCAGTGCTTCTCTAAGGGCCGCCGGCCCTACTTTGGCTGCTCACCCGCTGGCCGAGGAGCACTGGGTCAGGCGCACCACGGGCATCACCCCCCTCTTTCAAGTTCTCGTTGTCTAGGAATTGAAGAAAGCTTGGTAAGCACGGTAACTCATATAGATATCTGCCTTGCTAGAGACTTCAAAGGGGGAATGCATGCCCAACAGGGCTGGTCCACAATCCACCACTTCCAGGCCCAGGTTAGCTAAGTACCCGGCGATAGTGCCGCCACCACCTTGATCAACTTTTCCCAACTCTCCGGTTTGCCATATCACTTGGTTGGCGTTAAAGAGCTGGCGAATCTGGGCTACATATTCTGCGTGAGCATCGTTGGCGTTATACTTGCCTCCAGCTCCAGTATACTTGGAAAGCACCACCCCACCGCCCAACCTAGCAGCATTGTACTTATCCATTACGTCCTCCCAGGTGGGATCTTGGGCTGCAGCCACGTCAGCTGAAAGCGCTTTAGACCGACGGAGGATTTCCCGCACCGAAGTCTGCTTTCCTTCGTAAGTACTTAAGCGCTCCACCACCAGCTGCAAAAAGTTGGATTGAGCGGCAGTATTGCCAATGCTCCCGATCTCTTCTTTATCTACCAACAGCAGCACCGCCGTATGGGCAGGGACCTCTAGATCCAGAAATGCCTGTAGGCCAGCGTAAGCCGAAGAGCGATCGTCTTGGCCGTAACCAGCCACCAAGCTCCGGTCCCACCCTAGGTCCCGTGCCGGTCCCGCCGGTACTAACTCCAATTCAGCGCTGATGAAGTCTTCTTCTACCAACCCGTACTGCCTATTTAGGTAATCGAGAACGGCCAGCTTTACCTTCTCTTTGACGTCATCGTCAGCATAGGGTATGCTTCCTACCAACACGTTGAGCTCCTCGCCAGCAATTCCTTCCATAAGCAGGCGCTTTACTTGGTCTTTGG
>JACIYF010000199.1 GCA_014360065.1 Clostridia bacterium
GGAGCGGAGGATGGGTGGGGGTAAGGCTAAAAAGATAGGCGTTGGTATCGCTCTGGTAAAACTTACGGAACTTGACTCCCAGGAGCTGGATAAACTTGGCTTGCCGGAAGCTGCGGCGAAAGATCCAGTAAAAGACAAATGCGCCCAAGGGGAGAGCAAGGCTAGTAGCTCGAACCAAAGAAGCGGCTCCCAGGAGCAGCCCGGAGACGGCCGGATAAAGCCAACCTTGCCGCTCAGGGCGCTTGACCACTAGTAGATAGGTGGATGCCAAAAGCAGAAAAGTAAAGAGGATCTCTGAGCATAGGACGCTCGTCCACTCGATTTGGCTAGGCATAAGCGCCAGGGCCAAGCCCGCGAATAGCCCGGTCCAGAAGCCCGCCAATCGGTTGCCGATTAGATAGGTTAGTCCTGCCGTTAGCGATCCCATGATTACGTTTGCGGCCTTGGCCACGTAGTAATGGGGACCAAAGAGCTTGTAAAGTCCGGCCAAAAACAGCGGGTAGCCGATGGGCCAGTAAGCGGTGGGCTTGCCGTTAACGCTGTAGCCCTGCCCGTGGATGAGGCCCAGGGCGCGCTCATGGTACCAGCCGAAATCGGAAATGGGATATGTATGTACGTTTAGCACCCACGCTAGCCTGAGGATGAAGGCCAAGAGCACCACGCCGGCTAGCCCCCACCAGACAAGGGCCTTACTGTTATACACCTTTTTCCCTTTCATTGTTGCCTTCTAGTTCTCCCTTCTTTGCTTTCCAAGCACCTCGCGGCAAGCGCCGCTTAGGCAGAAGGTGTGTTGATACCGGTAGTAGGCGGCTACCAGATGTGGAAACTCATGGCAAATCCAACTTTCTCATCATTCGTGACTTGTGTTCGTATTCCTGCTTGCGAAGCTGCCGATCCTGCCAAAGCCCCCTACTATGAAGCTGCCCGCCCCGGCACCAGTCACTCTATGCGCCGGGAGCTCTTCTTGGCAAAGCTAGGAAGAGTCCGGTGCCGGGCACCTGGGAACGAATGGAAGAAGACATGGTGAGTTTTCTCTATCAGCGCTCGCGTGACAATATTGTAGTCCCGTGACACCGTAGTGGTCGGGTGTGCTACGCGCAGTACGTGTAGTATAATAAGCATGTGATAATACGCAGTCTAACGGGCATCTGCACTGTGGCCAAAACAAGCTTTGAAAGCCCCTCACAGGTGTATTCAGGGGAATGGGTATAGAATGAAGATAACTCGCTATTTTGAGGAGCAAGTATTGCGTAAGCGCCTATCTATTCGTCGTGAATGGTGTCAACGAGCAGTCAGGCACCCTGAACACCGAGAAACACAGGCTGATGGCCGAGTCCGTTACTGGATCTTTGTAACTGAATTGCAAAAATACCTGCGGGTTGTCACTTTAGAAGATGGGGAGACGGTACATAACGCGTTTCCTGATCGTGGGTTCAGAGGGGGAAAGCCATAGTGAAGTTTCACTACTACCCTGAAACCGACTCACTTTACATTGATCTTTCCGAGAAACCTAGCGTGGACTCTACCGAGGTTGCCCCTGGGGTGGTGTTGGATTTTGACGCCGAAGGCCGGCTGGTAGGCATTGATGTTGATCGAGCCAGCCAAATCGTTGACCTATCTCGTATCGAGGCCAGCGAGTTGCCTGTCACTAGCTTTTCTCTACGCAAGGTTGACCACAGGTAGCCTCCGGTGCCGGGCACCTGGGAACGAATGGAAACGGGCTCTAGCTGTCTGTAGTGGAGCCGGACCTTTAGGTAGCGGGAGAAGTCTGAAGCTGGGAACGTCCCTAAGGGTTACCGGTGAACAAGGCGCTGGTGGTAACCTCAGTCCGCTCAAGCGCTCGTAGGAAGTCATAGGCTATTGGCTTGGCTCCGGTTCTGGTGGGCTCGGCCAAGCACGGGGCTACGGGTTGGCTAGGGCAAATAGCCCGCTTGAGGTCACCGCATAGAGGAGCTTGGGCCCGGGCTCAAGGTAAAGGGTGGGGGTGGGGAAAAACCATTGCGGCTTGCCGGTTCGGGGGTGATAGGCGCCTACCCCGCGGTAGTCGCGAATGATAACCAGCCCCTGGTACTCGGTAATCCCTCGCTGGTCAAACTTGTAGCCGTACCAGTAGCTTCCTTTTCGCTGCCCCTCGCTTTCTAGCCTCCAGAGCAGCTCGCCGGTGGCGGGGTCGTAGGCGGAGACCATATCGGTGGTGGCTACAAGCAGCACCCCAGAGGCAGCGGCTAGGGAGTAGTAGTTACTCCCTGACTTCTTAACGGTTATAGAGCCTTTAGGCTTTCCACCTTGATCGACTATACTTACCTCGTTGCTGGTGGCTGGGTCAGGAGCTAGGGCTAGGCCGGAATCGAAAACCTGCCACTCCAACTGTTGGCACTCGGCCGGGAGCGGGTAGGTCCAGAGCAGCTCGCCGGCGGAAGTATAGGCCCGGATCTGCCGGCCGCCGGACCAAGCATCGGCGGCATAGACTGTCTTGCCATCGGGAGAGACCAGTATCCCCGAAAACTTGCCCTGCGGGAAACGAACCCATTTTGACCTTCCGGTCTCGGGGTCGAGCGAGTAGAGAGCTTCCGGCTGTACGCCGATAAGGCTCTGGCCGCATGTTGCCAGTTGCCATGGGTTCATTCGGGTCGAATAGGGGCGTATCTCCAGCAGATTCCCTTCCCTGGGAGGCGCCTGGGCGGGAGGCCGAAAAGACCAGATCAGTTTTCCATCCCAGCCCATCAGGTCTACCCCATCTGAGCGCAGGACGTAGAATCCCCTCTCGCCGGCCGTTGCCATTGCCACCACCTGCAGGCGTTCGGGCAAATCGATGGGGCGCAAAGATCGGGACTGGAGGTCGACCAATATGGTTGTTAGTGAATCCTTTGGCAACAAAATGTGCCCGCCGCCCACCAATGGTCTTTGCCATT
>JACIYF010000200.1 GCA_014360065.1 Clostridia bacterium
TCCAACCAAGCTCTGGGTGGGAGATGTCCGCCAGCCCGTCCAGCTGGTATTGAGTGCCCTCAACCGGGGGCAGTGTTTTCTCGAGCACCACCTCGTGTCGCCAGTCATCGCCGAAATCGTACTGGTAGACGAATTTCATCTTAGGCTCAGTCAACACTTGCCAGAGCCTAACCTTCCTGGCGTTCACATCAGTCAAGCCGTAATCAGGATCGGGGTCGCCGTAGGAGATTCCTTGGATAAAGAACTGATAAAGATGGTAATTGTCCCAGCCCATTACTCTCTGCAGCACTAGGTGCAGCTTATAGAGAGTGATGTTATTGGTCACCTGGAACCTGCGCCAGATGGGCGGGCGGATACCTTTCAGAGTAACCTTAAACTGGTACACTGCCAACTCCGGGCCAGTTTCTTGCCTCACCATGCGTCTCTCCCCCTGCCTAGGATATTTGAGTCTTGCCTCTGTCAATAACTACCAGGTATCGGCACCAACCCTGTTCATGATGCTTCATCTTCTTCTTCCTCGTATTCGTTCAGAAGCGTCAATTTCCTCCATTCCCCTCGCAACCGGTTTGCCCATGGCTTTTTCAATGCGGTTGTATTTCTTCACGCGCGGCCCCCTCTGGGTCGCGTAGCGCATTACTTTTTCCAGAGCCCTCCCCCCTCCGGTTTTTCCTTTTTGACTACCCAGGGCTAGGCTTTCGTTAGACATCAACCTTTTTCCAGCTCCCTCAAAAATTCGGCGGGAGAGACAATTCTGGTTTCGCCTATTCTTCCAAGCGGGTAAATATGTCTCATATCGCCCGTCACAAGATAATCGGCCTGAGCCTGTACGGCGCAAGCCAGGATGTGGTTGTCATCTTTCTTAGGGGAAATCAGTTGCGGAACTGCGGAAGGCTCAACAACTAGCGAGGCGGCGTCTCTCACGAATTCCGCTACGGCAACAGCTTCATCCGCGGGATAGTCGAACTTTTCTTCAAGTATACGGGTCAGTTCTTGCAAAATGAAAGGGCTCAATACTAGCTCGTACTTGCCTTGAAGGGCAGCCTTAAAGTCTAAATCCGGGCTTCCGCCCGGAAAGAGAAGGGCAGATAGCAGCACGTTAGTATCCAGGACCGCTCTCATGGGCTCAATTCCTTGTCGTATCTATCATATCTTCCACATCACTCTCGCTAAGAACACCCATCTCTCTCGCCCGGCTTGAAGCCCTGGCCTGCATGTGCTCCCATTCTCTCGCAGCCATATACTGGCGCAAGGCTTCCCTTACCAGTTCGCTGCGAGTGCGGCTTTCTCTCCTTGCGGCCTCTTCCGCCTTTTGGGCCATCTGAGGTGGGAGGGAGATGGTCCAGATAACCGTGTCACGCATTCTTAACCGCCTCCACATGGAGTATTACTTAGTAATACCCGGTAATTGAACCATAGCATACTCCCCGGAAGACGTCAATAATTTAGGCCAATCCAGACAAGAGGTACCAACCCTGATGTAGATGGCGAGGCTAGCGAGGTGCCACAGCACTATAAGGCCTGTTCGCCTCTCTGTTCACCCTTATTTCAATCAAAAACTTGCGCAGCTTCCTCCCGTTCGGAAGGACCTTCATTTTGGGCCCATAAAGACTGTCGCCCAATTACAAAAAGCCGATGCTAAGAGCAAGGCTGCTAGTTGAATCGTATGCAGTCTCCAACCGCATGGCCAAGTGAACCTTGAGATATTCAATGGAACGTGGCCAAGTTCCTGCCCAGAATTAAGCAAAGGTGCCGGGCACCTGAAATTAACCCCGAAGGTGCTCCTTCTGTCCCTTGGTTATCGCCTTTGAGGGCGTTTCGCCGCCTTATCTCGCGGTAGTGGCCATTCGCCACGCCCGCCAGCGCCCAATAGAATCCTCTGAGCACCGCAGTTCCTGAGAACCAGCGTCAGACTGGTGGCACTCCCGCAGCCCAAGGGAGAGGAGACAGTCCCAGGTGCCCAACGCCACGAGGGAACTACCTGAGCTGAGGCGGCAAGAGCCTGTGAAACGCACCTATATTCCGGTGTTTCCCGAACAATGCCGCCGAAGCTTGGCCCTTAAATCGCCTAACCCTTATTGTACCCTCAGAGACTGACTGTATCTGCCAAGCTCGCCGGGCCAATACAAAGACTTCATCCACCGTGCCGGCGACAGTCCCGATCATTGCACCTGAGTCAATGTCTAACACTTTGTAGGTTTCTGAGCTAGGAATGTTGGAATGGATTTGCCCCCTATCGCCCATGTCTATTAAGGCCGTTGATGCAACCCATACTCGTCCCACCCGATGTATCCAGCCACAGCTTTGCAGGTGTTGGAGCAAACTAGCAGCTTGGTTTGAGCCAAGGAGGATTCCAACCAATTCTAGGAGTACTTCCTCTGCGACACCATCGCGATGTTGGTAGAGAAGGGAAAATATTTGTTGTACGGCAACAGAATAATCCGGCTGGTATGGTTCTGGTGGTAAAAGGCCGCTCGATGCTGTATCCAGCATCGCTTCTAGTAGTATTCTCTCTTCCGGAGAGTGCGCGATGGCCGCTACCCGGATGGTGCTTTCCCGCCGGTTACCTCTCCCAACCCGCTGAATTAGCGATGCGATGCTCCAGGGTGCCTCGGCAAGTACTATTAGGTCGATGTCACCGATATCGATGCCGATTTCCAGAGTGGAGGTAGCCACACACGCTGCAACCCGTGCTTCCTTCATTGCTGACTCCGTTTCCTCTCGTAGCTGTCTACTTAGGCTTCCGTGGTGTACCAGCACCGGGTAAGGACGCCATAGAGGCACGATCTGGCTGGCAACTGCTTCCACCGATTCCCGGAGATTACAGAAGTACAATACCTTCTTGTACCCGTTAGATCGAACCAATCGCCAT
>JACIYF010000201.1 GCA_014360065.1 Clostridia bacterium
AAATTTAACTCAACATCCGTCTTCCTTCGAGAGGATTTGCCGCCCCAAATTGCGAATCTCTCCTGGCTAGCAAATAGTAAGCCCGCGCCGGGACTGTCAGGCCAGACTAAAGCTGTAGGCAAGTGAGGTCGACAAGACTATGCGCATCATGTTTCTCTGTACCGGAAATTCCTGTCGTAGCCAAATGGCGGAAGGGTGGGCTCGCCACCTGGCCCGAGAACTCCAGGGTACCAGCTCCACCTCCCAGCCCATAGAGGTCTATAGCGCCGGGCTGGAGCCAGCCGGGTTGAACCCGAGGGCAGTCGCAGCTATGGCCGAGGTGGGAATCGATATCAGCCAACAGACCTCCAAGGCCATTGATCCTCAATTGCTTTCCCAGATGGATGTAGTAGTAACCTTGTGCGGCGATGCCGAGGAGAGGTGCCCGGTCACCCCACCTTCCATCCGCCGCCTGCACTGGCCCTTGCCCGATCCTGCCCGGGCTACTGGCAGCCAAAAAGAGGTGATGGACAGTTTTCGTCGGGTGCGGGATGAGATAGGAGAGCGGGTACGGCAGTTATTGAGCTCCCTGGGATTTAGGCTTAACTGCTAGGACTATCCACATGCCCGCCGCCGCCACCAGGCCCATGATGCTTCCAAAATAGAACGGCGCCGCTGCCCCCAGGAGATCCCAGAGCAAGCCAGCCAACATGGAGGCCGGCAACAACCCGATTCCTACCAAAGTAGCGTGGAGTCCAATCAAAGTAGCCCGCTGTTCTTCAGGAGCAATATCGGCTACCAGCGCCTTTTCTACTCCTTCGGTAAAGGCGGAATACAGGCCATACGCGGAAAATAAGACCCACATCATCATCGGTTGGTGGGTTATGGCGAATCCTAGATATACCAGACCATAGAAAACAAACCCGGTCACCAACACGGCCCGGCGACCGATCCGGTCCGACAGTCGCCCAGCCGGATAAGAAGCGAGGCTATAGACCAAGTTGTAAGTGAGATAAAGTAAGATCACATCAACATCGGAAAAATTCAAGGTCTTGGCCCGCAGCAATAGGAATTGGTTGGAAGAGTTGCCCAGGGTAAAGATAAAGACCACAACCAGGAAGGCCTTGAGCCTGGGGTCAAGGGCCCGCCAGTTGAGATTAGGCCGGGAGCGAGCTGCCTTGACTGCAGCGGCAGCATTGCCACCAGCGACAAGCTTGGTTAGAGGACGCCTTTCCCGGGCAAAAAACAAGGTGATCACCCCCAGGGCGGCCGGGACCAACGCGTACAAGAACACCCGCCGGTAGTCCCCCTGGTAATGCACCAAGAAATAGTAGGCCAAAACCACCCCAATGGCCGCCCCTAGGGTATCCATGGCCCGGTGCAAACCAAAGGAGCGACCATAACTTTGGGAGTCTCCCGACTCGGCAATCAGCGCATCCCGGGGCGCGGTACGAATACCTTTGCCGAAACGGTCAGCTATCCGCCCCCAGAGCACCATGGGCCAGGAGCCAGAGAAGTAGAGCAACACCTTGCCTATAGTGGAAAAAGAGTAGCCGGCAATGGCCAAGGGCTTGCGCCTCCCTGCCAAATCCGACCAATAGCCGGAGAAAACCTTGAGCAGGCTGGCCAAACTTTCAGCAATGCCCTCGATAATGCCCACGATGGCCGGGGTCGCCCCTAGCTGAGCGGTTAAGTAGATAGGAATTAAAGGGTAAACCATTTCCGTGGATACATCGGTGAGCAGGCTAACTAACCCTAAAATGATTATGTTGAACAACAGTCTGTCCTCCCCCAAAAAATCGGTTTCTGGCGGGACCCTACACCAGGACGTCTGCTCGCTACCAACTAGGGCTCAGGCTTCTTCATAATGTCGCCTCCGCCAGCGGCTTCCCCTCTTAGCCCAGGTGACACGGCCTTGAGTGCTCGGCGTACTGTCACTTCCGCACCATTGCCCCGACATCCCCTACTGGGCTTTTTCATTGCCCAGCTGTACGGTCTGGCCGCATGCGGCACTTCGGCCGTAAGCGCAGGTTGAAGGAAAGAAAAGTCCGCCAGATTCTGGCGGGAAAAGATTTTTTTGGCCCGGGAAGGCTGTCATCCGGCCTCAAGTCACCGGTAGGTTGGGAAACCCGGCCGCTTCCAGCATGTTGCCGATAGCCTGGCGAAAGCGAGGGCTCAAAACCATCAGGTGGGGAACTATCTGGGAAAACACGGTGGTTATGCTAGGCAAAAATTCCAGCAGCGCTTCTTCGATCTCTTTTTCCTTGGGATCGCTGGGTGGTTCCGGCGGGTTATCCCGAAGTACTTGCTTATCCTTCTCCGACATGGACATCAGGCGCTCCCACTTTCGGCCTACCTCCGCCTCCAGGTTGGCCAAATCCAGCGGCGATGCCTTCAGTGCCTCTACCAGCCGCTCCGGGTACTGGATCTCCTCCGCAGCATCCAAGGCCGCCACCAACGATATCCAGGCCTGCTCCTTCTCAGGCGTATCTAGCGGTTCATCCAGAAAATAGCCGTAAGTTATGCCCATCAATTTACCAAAGGGACCAGGAAAGATCCGTTCCAATTCCCTTCTCATGTATCCCTCCCGCCCCTTGGCGTCAAGCTCCAGTGACCGCCAAAAACTGTCCAGCCGCCTGATTACTTCCTTGGGACTCACTTCCCTCGCCAAGTCCTCTAAACAGCTCTTAATTGCCCGCCTGGACTTTTCCTTCTCCTCAATCTCGCCCTCGAGCCGGGCCAAATGCTGTTTCAATATCTGAGCTAGCTGCCCAGTGCCCCGTAAAGCTTCCTTGATCTCAGCAACCGGTACCCCCAGCCGCCGCAACACCGAAATCTGCTTGAGCCGTTCAA
>JACIYF010000202.1:0-1801 GCA_014360065.1 Clostridia bacterium
AGAGCGCCTGGTGCATGAGCAAGGCGTGCTGGTTCAGGTTGATGCTGGTAGCATTGCCGGGTTGTTCGGACGAAAGATCGCAAAAACGGCGGAACTCCTTCTTCGAAAGGGCTGGGTGTCGTTTGTTGCCTCCGACGCTCACAGCCAAGCCCGCCCACCGGTATTGAGCCTGGCCAAGGCCAAAGTGGCTCAGCTCCTGGGCATGGAGGTTGCTACCGAGCTATTTAGCCACAATCCGGCCAGAATCCTTGACGGCAAGGAGGTTCAACTGCCCCAGGCATAGGTTTTAGGGCAGGGTCGGTGGTTGAATCACTCCGGAAAGTCTTGAGCAAACTAGCGCAAAGGGCTCCCGGGCTACATGAAAAGCAGCGGGGGTAGTTGCGCAGCTTGGCATAGCAAAACTTGGGAGGAACCTGGCGAAATGTGGCGAAGTAGATTGGGTGTGTTTGGCAGAGAAGGAAGGTGCATTTGACTGAAAGGCTTGGTACTGGCAGGCGGCAAAGGGACAAGGCTCCGACCATTAACCTATACTACTGCTAAGCAGCTCATTCCCGTAGCCAATCGGCCCATTCTGTTTTTTGTCCTTGACCAGATCGTTGAGGCTGGTATCAAGGATATCGGCATTATTATCTCCCCGGAAACGGGTCAGATGGTACGGGAGACCGTTGGCGACGGAGGCCGATTCGGCGCTAAGATCACTTACATACTGCAGGAGGAGCCCTTGGGCCTGGCCCACGCGGTGAAGACCGCCCGGCCATTCCTGGGGGACGAGCCCTTCCTTATGTTCTTGGGCGATAACCTCATCCAGGGCGGCGTCAGGGAGGCGGTACGCCATTTTTGGTCCGAATCTCCGGCGGCCATGATTATGCTGAAGGAGGTTGCCGACCCACGCCAGTTCGGCGTCGCCGTTCTCGACGAAGAAAGCCGCGTCACCCGGCTCGTAGAAAAGCCTCAGAATCCGCCCAGCAACCTGGCCTTGGTGGGCATCTACCTCTTTCAGCCGGCCATCCACCAGGCCATCGAGCGCATCCAGCCTTCCTGGCGCGGCGAGCTGGAGATTACTGATGCCATTCAGGAACTATTACATATGAACCAAACCGTTACTGCCCGCCAGGTGGAGGGTTGGTGGCTCGATACCGGCAAGAAGGACGACATTTTGGAAGCCAACCGGGCCGTACTGGACGCCTATACCACCGTGGACATCAAGGGAGAGGTTGATGAAAACTCCCGCGTCACCGGCCGGGTGGAGATCGGTTCGGGTAGCACCATCAGGAACAGCACCATCCGGGGTCCCGTGGTCATCGGGGAAAACGTGACCCTGGAGGATTGCTTTGTTGGCCCCTTCACCGCCATCGGGGACAACACCGTTCTCAAGCGCGTTAGCCTTGAACACTCGGTGATTCTGGAAAACTGCCGCCTGGAGAACACCCCGCGCATCGAGGACAGCCTCATCGGGCGGAACTCCCACGTCGATGGCAACCAGGACAACCGCGCCGCCCTGCGGCTCTTTTTGGGGGATGACTGCCAGATCGCCATCTAGGTTAATTGAGAACGTCCGTGACCTGCTTCTTTATATAGCCGGGCCTGCGGCGGGATAAAGCGAGGAGGAAGCTACTGTGGAACTCATTAACGGAGTCAAGGTAAGAACCCTGAAGGTTATCCCCGACGAACGGGGCTATCTAATGGAATTGCTCCGTAGCGACTGGCCCGAGTTCGATAAGTTCGGCCAGGTCTACCTGACTGCCAGCTACCCCGGCATCATTAAGGCTTGGCATTACCACAAATTCCAATGGGACCACTT
>JACIYF010000202.1:1827-2826 GCA_014360065.1 Clostridia bacterium
GGGGAGTCCCACCCGGGGGCTGGTGAACGAGTTTCACATCGGTTACCTGAACCCGGTGCTCCTGAAGATCCCGCCTCTGGTCTACCACGGCTTTACCGCCGAGGGTAGGGATACGGCGCTCATCGTCAACTGTCCGACCGAGCTCTACAACTACCAGCAGCCCGATGAGTACCGTTTACCCTATAATGACCCTTCTATACCTTACTCCTGGGAGGTCAAGCACGGTTGAAAATCCTGGTTACGGGCGCCAAAGGCATGCTGGGCACCGACGTGGTAACTGAAGGCCAAAGGCGCGGCCACGAGGTTATTGCCCTCGGGCATACCGAACTGGACATCACTAGACACTCAGCAGTCAAAAAGCATCTAGAAGTCCACCGACCGCAAGTGGTGATCAACTGTGCTGCTTACACTGATGTTGACGGTGCCGAAAAAAACCGCGATCTGGCCGTGATGGTCAATGCCTTGGGGGCAAGGAACCTAGCCCTGGCCTGCCGGGCGGTTGATGCTGCCCTAGTACATATCAGCACTGACTACGTTTTCGACGGTTCCAAGAACGAGCCGTGGAGCATTTACGACCCTAGAAACCCGATCAACACTTACGGCGAAAGCAAATGTCTTGGTGAGCGCTTTATCGAAACCATCGGCGGCCGCTATTATATAGTTAGGACCTCCTGGCTCTTTGGCCACCATGGGCCTAACTTTGTTGAAACCATGCTTCGGCTGGCCTCAAGCGGCCAAAGCTTGACCGTGGTCACCGACCAGAAGGGGTGTCCCACCTATACTGTGGATCTGGCCGCTGCTTTGCTGGATCTAATAGAGACCGAAGCTTACGGCATCTACCATATAACCAACCGGGGCGCAACTACCTGGTACAACTTTGCCAAAACCATATTCGAGTTTGCGGGCCCAAAAGTTGAGCTGTACCCAACCGATAGCCATCAGTACCAAAGACCGGCCAAGCGGCCGGCTAACTCGGTGCTGGACCCTTTCCCGTTGAAA
>JACIYF010000203.1 GCA_014360065.1 Clostridia bacterium
AAAGGGAATCGACTATCCTTATGCCTATGTCCCATTCACGGAACAGCGGAACATGGAGACTTTCCTACAGCTTGTTAAAGAGGGCAAGGTAACACCGAGTCGCCTTGTAACGCACCGTTTCCCGATTGCCGAGGCCGAAAAGGCCTATGATATGATCAAGACAGCTGGGAGTGGCAATTATCTTGGAGTGGTGTTTACATACCCGCAGGAGGCCTCATGCAAACGAAGAGTAGATATCAAGTTTGGAAAACGAGCAGGTGGCCATGAGAGTCGCGTGAGGCTAGGCGTGATCGGGGCGGGGAACTACGCTAAGGTAATGCTTCTCCCATACTTGTCAGCGATGAAGGGCGTGGAACTTGCTGGTGTATGCACCTCTACGGGCATCAGCGCAAACCACGCGGCCAGGAAATACGGCTTTGAATTCTGCACCACGGATGATGAGGAGATTTTCAAAGATAAGGATATCAATGCGGTGGTGATCGCTACCCGCCATAACCTCCATGCTCCGCTTACGATTCGCGCCCTTGCATCCGGTAAGCATGTATTTGCGGAAAAGCCCCTGGCCACCACTGAGGAGCAATTGGCCCAGGTTGTCGAGGCTGCCCAGGCTGCTGATAGGTTTGTGATGGTGGGGTTTGATAGAAGATTTGCCCCACTCGTTGCTGAGGCAAAAAAGGCCTTCGCGGGACATTCGGGTCCCCTATCCATGATCTACAGGGTCAATGCTGGAGCCATTCCACCTGATCATTGGACGCAGGATCCTGAAGAGGGAGGCGGCCGGGTCATTGGGGAAGTGTGTCATTTTATTGATCTGCTTCAGTTTCTCTGTGGGGCAAAGCCCTTTGAAGTATATGCGGTTGCGGCAGGTAGTGGGGAGAGTGGCAAGCCTGAGGATAATCTCAGCGTTACCATAGAGTTTGAGGACGGTTCCATCGGAACCATCGCCTACTTTAGCACCGGTGATAAGGCGATCCCCAAGGAGTATATTGAGGTCTACGGCGAAGGAAAGACATTCATCATCGAGGATTTCCGCCGCGCTGTCTTCGCAAGTGGTGGTAACGTCCGGACTTTCCGAGGCCATGGGCAGGACAAGGGCCAGAAGGCAGAACTCCAGGCTTTCGTAGATGCGGTGCTAGGGAGGAGGCCCGTCCCCATCCCCTTTGATGAGTTGATTTATACGACACTAACCACGTTCAGGGTACTGGATTCGATCCGGGAGAGGCGGCCAGTCCCAGTGGAGTGGTGGTTGGGCCAGGATACCGAGGCCGAAGAAATTGCGGCCACCCGTGGGGAAATTGGGGATGCGAACGATGCGGATAGTCCAGAACGGAGCGGGCAGTAGGCTAAAGGCTGCTGTACTAGCACCCAATTGGAGAGATGGTAGTGGGGATTCATGGGGCTTATGAACTTATCTCGGAGATGGGGATATCGTGGTTCATCTGGCGGAGCCTGTACGAACTTGAGCTGCGAACTGGGATTCTGCGCAGGCGATTTCCGCCTACAGATCCAGGTAAGGCCCTGGCGCAGTCCGTGGGGGTGCCTCTCGACAAGCTTGATTCATTCTTATTTGAAAGATGGGCTAACAACGAAGCGCGCTTTTTCCTTGATCCTGAGATCGCGCGCTACCAAGCCGTAGTGACCCAGCCGGATATTGTACTCAAGGTGGCCAATGCAGCCAAGCAGGGTAGGTTTCTTTTCTTTAACCACTGGTGGGCTGAACTAGGAGACCCGCCGGACTGGTTTATCAATCCCGTAACCGGGATCAGATTCCCCAATACAGCCCATTGGTCGCAGATTCCAGACCTATCTCCTGAACTGGGTGATATCAAGTATGTCTGGGAGCCTTCGCGCCACGCTCAGGTCTACTATTACGCTCGCGCCTATGCGTTAACGGGCGATCAGGAGTACCCTGAGGCCTTTTGGAGGCAGTTTGAACATTGGGTCGCGAGCAATCCGGCGGAGTTAGGGCCAAATTGGCGGTGCGGCCAGGAGATTGCGCTACGCAGTCTCGCCTGGATCTTTGGCCTATTTGCGTTCCGGAGCGATCCCGCTACCACAGTGCGCCGGATTGCGTTGATGCTCCAGTACCTGTGGTATCAGGCGCTGCACATCGAAAAGATCCACTGGTATGCGGCTCGTTGCGTTCGAAACAACCATGCCATCAGTGAAGCAGCAGGGCTGTTTACCATCGGCACTCTTTTCCCGTTTCTACCAGGTGCGAAAAGGTGGCAGGCGAAGGGGTTGCGTTTTCTCACCAAAGAAGCTATGTGGCAGATCTACGAAGATGGAACTTATGTCCAGCACTCGATGAATTACGCCAGGCTGGTTGTTCAGCTGTTCACATGGTGCCTACGAGTGGGACAAATAAACGGTGTTGAGCTTCCCGACCCCTTGCGGAAACGCCTGCAGCAGCTGGTTTCCTTTCTTGTCAGCGTGCAGGATGCTAGGACAGGCCGGGTCCCAAACTACGGATCAAATGATGGCGCCTTGGTATTCCCGCTTTCGTCATGCGACTACTTAGATTACCGGCCGGCTTTAAATGCTCTTAACTTGGCGCTTACGGGTAAAAAGCTCTATGAAGCAGGCCCCTGGGATGAGGAAGCGGCGTGGTTCTGCGGTCCGAATCTCGCAGAGCCGGGGCCTACATCCCGGGGAGCCGGCGATCAGAGCGGTGTGACCAGTACTCTACCAAAGGTCGCCATTGAACAAACCGGCACTGGTGACAGGCCTCAACAAGTTGGTAGGGGCCAGGCCTTCCCGGTTGGCGGTTACTATGTCTTGCATGGGCCTGCTA
>JACIYF010000204.1 GCA_014360065.1 Clostridia bacterium
CTTGCAGCGCAATCGGAGCTTTGGCGTTGGCGGCTTAGCGGCTAGGCCAAGCTTGATTACGAGGTACAGATGGCTTACGACTGGCGGTGGCGTCGAGGCACATCCAGGGCATCTGAAAGCAGGCGCGATGCGGGGTCAATAGGACCAATTACGCTGGCCAGTATCACCGGGTCGGTTCTACCCTTAAGAAAGGGTTATAGGTATTGAGCTCCGGAAAATACTTCCGCGGAATTCCTTCATCCGCGGTTATTAGCAAATCAGCCCTGTGGAAGGCACACCTCGTCCTCTCAATTCACGAATATAGCCCACTGCATCTTCGATGTTCTCCAGTTCCTCAGCTGCAAATCCTATATAATTCCTGATAGGAATAGGTGCTTTGTGCGGCTTGAGCTTATAGCTTCCATTTTCCCACACTAGCTCAATTTCTCGATCTTCCTTCATCAATCCCAAGGAACGGCGAACCTCCGCGGGAATAGTAGCCTGTCCTTTGGGATTCAGCTTTAGGATCCAGCTTTTCTTAGTTGCCTTCTCCAATTTGGTACCAGGCATCGCTCAACCTCCTTTTGCTCGGAGCGGAAGGCCCTCACAGGTTGGACCATCAGGTACAACTGTCGTGTTGTACCTGATAAGTATTATATCCATTTTTTCCTCCTTAAGCGCAATCCAGCCTTCATGACGTGGCGTGTACACCAGGATCTCCTTGAAAAACTCAGTTATTGCCACCCAGGGTGTAGCTCTCCACTCCGTAATCCTTCGCTGAGCCAGCTAACGCTCCATCTTGGGCTGCAGCGGACTATTGTGGCAAGCGGTTGCAAATTAAGGAGAAAAACAAGACTAGCTCGGCCTTTACAGCCACTTGGCCAGCCAGTACCTTTCAAAGCCAGCTTTGGCCATATGCCAGAAGCGGTTGGGGCCCCGCATTATGATGCGGGGCGGGTAAGGTTCTTTGAGGAAGTGGCCAATGGTTACCGCCGCCCGGGCGTAAGCAGTATTAAAAATTCAAAGGACAAAGCCGTCGTATACAGCTTTCATCTTTTCTCCTTTGATGGCGCTGGCTATATTGCGGGCTACCACCTCCGCCTGGAAATGGGCAAAGACGCCGGCCTTGGGTAGAAACCCGGTGCTGCCTTCATGGGCTACCGGAAGCCGGATGCCGGTTACATCGCCTACTGCATAGACGTCCTCGTATCCGGTGGCCAAGGTCTTGGGATCCGCGATAATCCAGCCGCTGGTATCACCACCGTCCTCGCTCCGGCTGGTTAGGCCAGCCCTTTGCACTACCTCGGGAGCCTTGTGAGGGGGCACCAAAAGCAGCAGATGGTAATCAACCCTACCTCCACCCTCAAGCAGGATTTGGCCCCGCCTCGGATCGATGCCGGTTACCCAACTGCCAGGTTGAAAGTCGATGTGGCGCTCCTGCAAGAGCTTCAATACCCTTTTGCCGACTTCCGGGCCATCGGCGGGCAACGGCTGCAGATCCGGGGTGACAAGGCGAATGGTCACCCGATCCCGAAGGCGCCGGCGGCGAAAGTAATCATCGAGGAGAAAGGCGGCATCGTAGGGAGCCGGAGGACATTTATGGACTGGGTGGGAAACCAAGATGGTGATGGTACCACCCTGAAACTCCCGCAAGGCCTCCCGGAGCCGGGTTGCCCCTTCCAGATCGTAGAAGACGTGGGCTTGCCCCTGCCGGACCGCCAGCCCCGCCCCGGGTACCGCCTCGGGGTCCAGGTCCGCCCCCAAGGATATAATCAGGTAGTCATACGGGCGCTCTTCTCTTTCTGTTTTCCTTCTTGCTTCCCTTCGTGTCTCTGGAATAGTGGCGCTGGCCAAGATCGGCTTGGCCGCTAGTCGGCCGAGGGCCCCAGCTCTTCTGGGTGCCTGCCCAACACCAAGAGGCTCCTCAGCCCCCCTCCTGGATACCGTCACCTGGCGCCCCACCAGATCGATCTCTGCGATCTCGGCCTCGAGGAACTCGATCCCTTTGGTAGCCAGAGCCCGGCGGCTGCGAAGGACTTGGCGGGGATGCTTTTGCCCCAGCATCACCCATAGAAAGGAGGGCCGGAAGGCATAGTCCCGCTCCCGGTCAATCAAGGTAACTTCGTGTTCCCGACCCAGCAACTTGCGCAAGGTGCCGGCGGCTACCAAACCGCCATCGCCCCCGCCCAGGATGAGAATGCGCGCTCCTTGCAAGCGGAAACCCTCGCTTCTCTAATCCTTTTCCTCAAGACTTGCCCCTAGCTTAAGCTGGGGGCAGCACCAACCCAGGTACTGCCCACTACCTGGCTAATCACTAGAGTTCCCCGGAGCGCCCATTTTATGAACCAACCAAACCGAACCTACGGTATCAGGTCTAAGCGCAACCTCTCCCACCCCTCAATAGCCACAATCTCCGGATCCCGAGTTACTAGCTCAGCTCCAAACTAAAGCTAAAACAACGGCAAAAGCATCGGCATATGCAATCCGAAAACGGCCTTCGAGCCGGCATTAGGCTCGTCAATGGGCTCGAGCATTATTCTCCGTCCCACAGCACCAGTGCGGCCATGGCCAAAGCAGCATTCCGGGCTCTGTCTTCTTTGCTGGTACCGCCTACGTAACCAGCCTTAGCAGTGGGCATGTCTAACCAGCATACTCACACGGCAGCGATGGCTTTTTTCATTTCTTCCAGGCTCGCCACTTTGATGCTCATTTTGTGGAGGGACTTGAGGGTGGCTGAACTCTCGATCTGGTTTATAGCTTGAATGATT
>JACIYF010000205.1 GCA_014360065.1 Clostridia bacterium
AGACAGGGTAACAGTGGAGCCATATATAGTGTGCAGAAAGTGTTATTACTGTTTAAACGGGCTGTACCAGTTTTGCAAGCATTCCAGGGTATATGGAGTGAATGTGTCCTGCGATGAACCTCCTTACCTTTGGGGTGCGTACGGGGAATACATGTACGGCGCTCCCGGGTCGCGGGTGCACAAAATTGCTCCTGATGTTCCGCCTGAGGCTGCTTGCATGTCGTCGGTGCTTGGAAATGGGGTCCGCTGGGTGCGTCGGCTGGGCGAGGTGCGCTTCGGAGAATCGGTTGTGATTATAGGGCCCGGAGCCCAGGGACTTGCCAGCGTCATCGCAGCTAAAGAGGCGGGAGCCAGCCCGATTGTGGTGGTGGGCAAGACTCGTAACCCGGCAAAGTGGGATCTGGCATTGGAGTACGGGGCCGATCACGTTGTAGATGTTAGCAAAAATGATGGGTTGGAGGTGGTACGGGACCTAACCGGAGGAGATATGGCCGATGTGGTCATTGAGACTACAGGGTCGGGGCAGATGATGGAGCTTGCCCTCGAGCTTGCTAGGCCGGCTGGGCGGGTAGTCATGATTGGTACCTGCGGGTTTGCGCAAAATGGGTTGACTACTGATTTGATCGTGTTCAAGGAGCTACGGATTATTGGCGGCTTGGGGCAGTCATGGGACACCGAGGCGGCAGTGAAGGTCATCAATTCGGGTAAATATGCCATTGAAAAGATGGTCACTCACGTCTATCCGCTTGACAGGGCAGATGAGGCAATGCGGTTTTACATGGACAACGGGGGAAGCAGCATCAGAGTGGCCCTTCGGCCATAGGGATTATTCTTTCGCTCATGGCATATCGCTATAGTCCGGTGTGGCAACCCTGTTTTGGGTCTGGGAGAGGTCAGAGGAATGCACTTTAAGGAAGCTGGGAGGGAGAAAAATGCAACTATCATTTTTGGGCGACCTGATCACGGGCAGTGGAGCCATTCACAGCATAATGATAGCCCTGGCCCTGATTTTAATGGTCGCTGCGGTCGTTATCTGGATCATTGAATTCAGCGGACACACGATAACCTCGCGCGGTATTGTTAAGAACAATTTTAAGTGGGATGCTTCTGCCATTGCTACTGTCGCCATCTGTGCAGCTGTATATATTGTGGGACGGCCGATACAGTTCCAATTTATACCAGGCATTGGTGGATTTAACCCAACATTGGCTCTGGCGCCCATCCTTGGAGCCCTGTTTGGGTTGCCGGGAGCAATCGGGGTTACTTTTTCGATGCCTATAGGAGATGCCATATCGGGTGCCTTGACAGTGGGTTCGGTAGCTGGTTGCCTTTCTCACACGTTCTTGACCTGGCTCCCGTATAAGATGGTCAGAGATGCCGACTTTCGGAACTGGCGGAACGTGGTTACCTTTTATGTGTGGGGCATTATCATTGGTCCCATAATCCACGCCACCGTTATTCCTGGATGGTTGGATTTCACTCATGTATTGCCTCCAGCGGTATGCTGGGCTGGGGTAACGGCTAGCATTCTGATTAATCATATGGTTACGGCTGGTGTGGTGTCGGCCATCTTAATGCCGATTCTCTACCCAATTATCAAAGGCCGGGGACTTTACTGGAGAGATCGCTACCAGGTCGGAGCTGAAGATTAGTTGCAACCTGCTTACTCTGCAAAGGTTATAGAAGCGGGAGAGTCTTGGCTCAACTAGCCTAGCGGATTAGGAGGATATGCCATGAGCGATATTATAGTGAAAGTCGAAAATCTATGCTTCGCCTATATGTCTAATGATGTTCAGGTTCTAAAAGATATTAACCTGACTGTCCGAGAAGGCGAATTTGTAGGGATTATTGGACCATCCGGGGCGGGGAAGACAACGCTTTGCTACTGCCTCAAGGGACTGATACCCCATACCATTAAGGGGAAGCTTAGGGGCACAATTAGGGTCTGTGGTACTGACATAAAGAAAACAGGTCCCGAACAGATGGCGAGCCAGGTTGGCATGGTACTGCAAGACCCGGAGGGGCAAATAATTGGCCTCACAGTCGCTGAAGATGTTGCCTTTGGTCCTGAAAATATGGAGTGGCCTAGGGAAAAAATTTTGTCGGAAATCCCCGGTTACCTCGATCTTGTGCGACTCTCTGGTTTTGAGCAACGCGAGACCTATAGCTTGTCTGGTGGTCAAAAGCAGCGTCTGGCAATTGCTGGGGCCCTTATAATGAAGCCGCGCCTTCTGATCTTGGATGAGCCTACGTCAGAACTTGACCCTCTTGGTCGAGAAGAGGTATTTAGGACTATTCGTCGACTTCGGGACGAGGGAAATGTAACAGTAATCGTTGTGGAGCAAGCGGTGGAAGAGCTAATTGAAGTATGCGACCGGTTGGTCATTATAGATGGCGGGCAGATCATTGCGGATGCTTCTCCAGTTGAACTTTTTAAGCAGAAAGAACTTTTAAACCGCATCCGCGGCAGGGTGCGGATCCCTCAAGTTGTGGAGCTACTGTGCAGGCTGGAAGAATCGGGTCTGATTCCCCACGAATGGATTACTCCTTATGAAGATGAGGCGGTAGAGACTTTAAGCCGGCTCATGCAAGGAGGTGTTAATTATTGAGCACCACGATAGTTCCTGCCATTGAGGTTAGGACGCTTACGTACAAGTATCCGCAGAGCAACGAATT
>JACIYF010000206.1 GCA_014360065.1 Clostridia bacterium
GAAGATATCAAGGCCTTACTCGACCTGGCCCGGAGCCTGACTGCAGTGAGATCTACGGACCTTCAAGACGGTAAACTCTCAGAGAGTAAGCGGCGGGAAATCACTGATAAACTGACTTACGTAAAGTCGCGTTTTGCCGACCTAATCGCCTGGTCGGGCAGCTCCTCGCCCCAAGGGGAATTCATTAGCTTTGTAGGAGCAGTTAACGCTAACTTAGTTCAGCGAAATATTTCCCCAGGCGCCCTTGAGACGCCACTAATTGAAGCTGCGCTTGGGGTATTAACGGAGCCCAACGCTGCTTCAACCTACAAGGCGGTATATACGCTGGCCGAATCGGCGCTCGAAGCAGCCAACCAGGTTCTCGGCACCAACTGGACCTTAGCAACGGTTTCAGCAACCAACGTAGAGAACGGCCTAGGGGCTTTGTTCTTGGCTTTAGATGCCGCTGAGGGCAGGCCTCAAGGCGTCAAGGCGGACCTATTCCAGTCTACATATGAAGCTATTCTAAGCATGCTTGAGCCTTTCTACCTCACGGTGTCACCTCCGCCGCCTCCGCCACCAACTGAGCCTGCTCCTGTGATCGACGAAGAGGATGTCCAGGAGCAGATCAGCCAAGGCAAGGAGCAGATAGAGATTACGGTGCCCGAGGATGCGGAGCCGGCAGCAGTCCTGACTACGGCAGCGTTGAATAAGCTAGTCCAAGCCAACAAGCCCCTGGTACTGGACATCAAGGGTGTGGCCTTCCGGCTTGAGCCCGGCGCCATTCAGGCGGCCCAGGGTGCTACCGGAGTGAAGTTGGAAGCCAAGCCAGTGTCTGACCAGCAGGCTTCGGACCTTGTTCGCGACCTTCCCAGCGCCTATAAGGTGGCAGGCAAGGTTCTCTCCCTCACTGCTGCCAGCCTGGTAGGCGAGGCTACCCAGCCGGTGACTTTCGTCAAGCCGGTGACGGTATCGGTGAGCTACGATCCGGCCAGCGTCACTAACCCTGACTTCCTGGGCGCTTACCGGTACAACCCTGGGAGCAAAAAGTGGGATTTCCTAGGCGGCAAGGTGGATAAGCAAAAGAGGGTAGTAACCTTTACCACCCCGCATCTTTCAGAGTACGCCCTCATGGAGTACCACAAGACATTTAACGACATCCGCGGTTCCTTTGCTAAGGCCGATATCGAGTACCTGGCCTCCCGCCATGTCATCTATGGCGTGACCGATACTCGGTTCGATCCCCTGGGCAAGATCACCCGGGCCCAGTTCTGCGCCCTGGTAGCTCGGGCCTTGAACCTGAGCGCACCTCAGAATGCTCCCGGCTTCAAGGATGTATCCGGTAGCTACTGGGCGGCCAAAGAGATCCGGGCCGCGGCCGCAGCCGGCATCGTCAAGGGCTACACCGACGGCAGCTTTAAGCCCGACCAGTTCATCAACCGGGAGCAACTGGCAGCCATGGTGGCGCGGGCGCTGGTTTATTCCCGTGGCAGCACCCTTCCCACTCCTGACCAGGCCCAAACCATCCTGGCCAGATTCCAGGACCGCAACCGCATCACCACGGGGCTTCTCCGGGAAGCGGCCCTGGCTGCGGATAAGGGCATCGTCCTCGGCACTGCCGACAAACGGTTCGACCCGTTCGGCACTGCTACCCGGGAGCAAGCGGCGGCCATGCTAGCCCGCATGTACCGGCAGCTTTAGGCCACAAGTGCCGGCCTGAAGCTTGAAGCAGTCAGTCAAGCGCATTAGGCCAGCAAGCCCCCTCTGGTGGTCCGGAGGGGGCTTGCTGCCCCCATCTTAGGCAGGAAGGCCAGGATCTTGCTTGACCGGCAAGGTTTAGCTGGTTTAGTATAAATTTGCGCTATGGTGCCTATGGGGGCTACAATCTCGAAGGGAGAGGCTAGGCCAAAAAAAACCAGCAAAAGGGGTGCAATATGGCTAGGACTTCTTACCGGGGGACGCCGTACTGGGAGCTGGAGAAACCCGAGGAGGCGCAGACTGACCGGGTGATGTTTAGTTATTACCCCAAGGCGGGGAAGTTGCAAATCAGCGCCCTATTCACCGACCGGGAAACCGGGGAAAAGCGGCGGGGCAAGACGGTGACGCTGGATATGGAAGACATGCAGCTTTACCCGGAGGCGAGGGAGCTCCTCAGCCGGGTGATTACAGACTGGGGAGGGCAGGTTAACAGTTGACTTGAAATGGCTTGGTTGTCGCCTGTGGCGCGAGCGGCGATGAACGATTGAGGCTGCCCCGGCTACGAGGCTCAAAGTTGCCCGGGGTCCTATTCGCTAACGTCGGCCATTTGGCCGCCGGTGATGGCTAGAAGCTGTTCCACCGAGACGGGGGCGGCCGAATGGGGGCTGCCGGTAGCTACGTAGACCACCGGGAAGCGCTCCAGGCTCCTATCAATCAGGATGGGTACCGGCTCCTTTAGGGCAAAAGGGCAGACCCCGCCCGGGGCAAATCCGGTGAGCTCGGCTATGGTCTCGGCATCGGCCAGCCTAACCTTGCCGGTCAGACCCAGGTGGTGCTTAAGCTTGCTCCGGCTGATGCGGACGTCACCG
>JACIYF010000207.1 GCA_014360065.1 Clostridia bacterium
GCCCCGCCATAATCAAATAAGGCCCGACTTGCTAGCAAAACTACCGTTCCTAAAGCCGGACCTAGTAGCAGACCTAGAAGCACCGTATACACCTTTGCCACCGAGTCGACCCCCCATAGATCCTGCTAAATCACCTGAAGGTCTTCCCCATGCAGCACCTCACTAACGCCTGTCCATTCTTTGATGAGTTCCTGCCGTACATCCAGTGCATCCAATATTCGCGCTACAGTATGGATTACAATATCATTGACTGCGCGCGGACGGTAGTAGAAGGCCGGCATTGGGGGTAGAATCGTGGCTCCAATATCGACCGCCCTTAGCATGAGCTCAAGGTGGCCCCTATGCAAAGGCGTTTCTCGTACCACTAGTACTAGCCGCTTACGTTCTTTTAGAGTAACGTCTGCAGCTCGAATCAGCAAGTTTTCGTTCCAAGAATTGGCGACCCCTGATAAGGTCTTAACGCTACATGGCACAATTACCATCCCGTCGTGGTGGAATGAACCGCTAGCAATAGCAGCCCCTACATCTCGGTTGTCGTACACATAGTCAGCAAGGCTTTCCACTTCCTCAGGTGTATACTGAGTCTCCAGGGAAGTAGTTCTCCTTGCCCAGTCACTCATTACCAGGTGGACCTCTGCACCCATAGCCTTCAGGGTTTCAACTAACCTAATTCCATAAATCTGTCCTGTAGCTCCAGACATCCCCACCACTATTCGTGGCTTCTTCCCAGCGTCCATTCGCCAGCTTCCTTTCAAGGTTAATTGGCGCCTGGCAATCCCGCTAACAAAGGGCATTGCCAGGCAAACCATCGCAAGAATTAGTCGACCATTGTGCTGCAAGATGCTAGATCGCCTACTTGACCAAGTAACCCCACTTTTCCAAGGTCTTCTTCTTAACTTCAGGTGAGGGCATATTGACTGGTGGGAATTTATCCCTCCACTCGTATGGCCTAGTAGCGTCAATGATAGCCCGTGAGTTCCAGAGGGCAAGCTTCTCCTTTTGCTCGGGGCTAATCCGGGGATCTAAATGGGTGCTCCAAGCTCGATGGATGATGTCAATGGAAGTAGCTGGATCCGACCGGGTGCACATAGCCCAAACGACTTCCTCTAAGTCAGTAACATCAATGTCGTCATCCACTACCACAACGTAGCGCCCGCAATACGCACCAACGTGGCACTGAGAAGCAACGTGACCGGCTTGAGTCGCATGCCCAGGATACCTCTGCTTAATCGATACGGCAAGAAATAGCCTCGCCCCGCCAGCCTCGTGGCACCACGTCGCTACCACATCTGGTACCCCAGCCTTTTCAAGCTCCTCCTTTAAAAGAGGCGACCGCATAAAGGCTCGATAAAACGCTAGTTCATCAGGAGGACGATTTGGCGGGCTACCAAGAATAATAGGATCGTTGCGATGGTAGATAGCCTTGATTTCGATTCTGGGTTCTTTTCGAGCCCCGCTGGCGTAATAGCCAGTCCACTCGCCAAACGGTCCTTCCTCCTTTAGATCGTCATAATGGGCAAACCCTTCAATAGCGATCTCCGCCCTTGCCGGGATCGGCAAACCAGTGTATTTCCCCTTTATCACCTCAAACGGCTCTCCCCGGACAGCCCCTGCCCACTCATACTCACTGAGGCCATAAGGCAGTTCACTTGCTCCCGCCAAGTAGAGCAGGGGATCGCCCCCAACCACAACCACGACTGGGCAAGGCTCTTTTCTAGCAAAGTACTTGTCCCGATGAATCCGCCCATGCTTGCCAGGCGAAATGTAGAAGAAAACATGCTTCTCATCATCAACCATAACCCTGTAAGTACCAAGATTAACCCAGCCTTCATCAGGATCCCTCGTTATGTCATAGCTACCAGTCCCGATGTATCTGCCACCATCTCGCTCGTGCCATTTAGGGACGGGAAACTCAAGAACGTTAACCTGATCTCCCTCATGTACGTTCTCGAGGATTGGCCCATCCTCAACATACACCGGAGGCAACGGCTCCAGGTTTTGAGTCCGCTTGTACAATTCCGTGCTCAGTTCGAATTTAGGTAAACCCAGGGGCAGACCGAATGTGATAGCAAGCCGGTTGTCGCTCTTTAGGGCATTGGTTAAAACGCGATATCCTTTTCTGTATCCCGGGATATTGTCAAAGATCACCGCAGGCGAGCCTGGCGTATGATTGAGAAGCTCGGTCGCCATACCAATGTCCTCTTGCCAAGTTGCTCCTTCGACTATTTTCAATTCCCCCTCCTTGTCAACCAACTCGAGCCATTCTCTCAGGTCCTTGTACTGTACCTTACTCATTCAACTTTCCCCCTTAACGCCTTTTTCAATCTTTTTTAATCCGGAACTCAGGCAGCCGATTCCACCTACGAATACACCTCACCCCCATACTTTGCGTGCGCGCATACCCTCACCTCCTCATCAACCTGTCCCTAAGATCTCTAATGACTTGCTCAGGGATCTCATTCCTCTCAGGGAATCCGGGAACATCTTCAGGTCGAGTCGCATCAATGATACATACCGCATCACCGAGCCAAGTCCGGAAACT
>JACIYF010000208.1 GCA_014360065.1 Clostridia bacterium
ATGCCGGCCTATTGCCGGTTATCCCACCAACCCCAACCTGCCCACCGCTAGGCCCTTGTTTGACCAAAGCCGAACTGGGAGCTTAGTAATCCAACTACGCATGCTAAACCTAGGCAGCTGGAGCGGTCGGCCTCGAACCTCAGGCCGACCGCTCCAGCTCCTGCTTCAAAAACTCCCACTCGGCATCCGTCTCCACCCGGTAAATGGCCCCAGGCTCGCACCAGGTCACACATTTCCCGCAGTCAGTGCAGACGGAGCGGTCATAATCCAATTTCTTAGCCTCGGCATTATAGGTAAGGGCCCCAGAGGGGCACCACTTGACCGAGGGACAATCGGGCGACCCATCACAACGGACTGGATCTACCAGTACCGGCACCTTTACCGCCCCCTCAGCTCGGGACTTGGGCTACTTATGGCCTCGCCTGCCTGCCCTCAAGCAGCGGCTTCATCTATTACTCGGCGGACTATGGCATCTACCTCCTGGGCCACCTCTTGGAGGTTAGCTTCCGGGAAAAACTGGGCCAGCATGGTCGGGCGCAAACCGCTGATGTAAGTTTCCCCATTGCGGCTATACACGTTGATCTTGCAGGGCATCATTAGGCTAATCAGGATGTCCTTACTCAAGACCGCATGGGCATGGGGCGCATCGCAAACTTCAATGATCTTGAGCGGCTCCATCTCCAGCCCCTTGGAGCGTAAGGTAGCCTGGACATCATGAATGTGCTGGACCCGGAAACCGTTGGCCACACACCTTTCTTCCACCGCCTTCACGGCATCATCAAAGGCCTTGGTGCTCTTTACCGTGTAATGCATCTCGGCTCGATCCACCGTTTTCACCTTCCCGCCATTGGCCCCGCCCGGCCGATACTGCGCCAAGCGCAAGCCATATCCTTTAGTCCTTGCGCCCAACGCTTAATTAAGGGCCAGCATCTCTTTAAGCTGGGCCATTATTTGCGCCTTAGGCTGATAGCCAATCAAGCGTCCGACTTCCTCCCCGTTCTTGAAAACGATCAGGGTAGGAATGCTCATAACCCCATAGCTGGCCGCCGTCTCCTGATTCTCATCCACGTTCAGCTTGGCCACCTTGACGGTGCCCTCCAGCTCTTGGGCCAAGTCCTCCATTACCGGCGCCAGCATCCGGCAAGGACCACACCATTCTGCCCAGAAATCCACCACCACCGGCGTGGCTGAGCCCATCACTTCGCTAACAAAAGTGTTGTCGTCCACATGAATGATATTCGCCATCATCAAGACCCCCTTCGATATAGCCCTTAGCCCTTAAACGTCTGCGACCCCTGGAAGCAATTTCCAGCCCAAAGCTTAACCACCTTTTTACTGGTTCCGGAGCCGCTCTAGTTCCTCCTCTAGCTCTTCCAGCTCCACTAACATAGCTGGCTTCACCGAGTGAGCAGGAAGCCTGGCCCGCAAATCCGCAATCTGCTCCTCAAGCTGCCGGATGCGCTCCTCCTTGCCGAACCCATCAGCGCCTGAGTTTAACCCCTCATTTTTGTCGGCCATGGGTCCAACCTCCTCCCCTCCTGATCCTCGCCAAGACCGGCCAGTCACGCGTACAAGCCGGTGACTACTAGGCGACGCCAGAAGCTTCGTCCGCTCATGAACAGCCGGATGCCATCCCGGTGCACTCGTATATGCTTGGGGACATAAACCTTAATCCCATTGCTAGTAATCATCTCATAATCTTCGGGCGAACTGGGCTCACCTGCATACACGGCAGGCATATAGGTTACGCCCCCTCAACTAGCACACGCTTCTAGTTTTACCGTAACTGTATCTGTCTTTTCTTTGATGTAATCGCGGGCATCATCGGATACGTCTACGTTGATCAAATTGAACACCTCACTTCTTCAACCTAGGTAGCTGAAAACCGGAGCCTTGGCTTTGCCTGCTGCCTCTTTAATGCTTGGGCTTCGACTTTGCCTAAGCCGGTCCTGTTGTCTTCAAGTATACTACGTGGCATCCTTCGCTGGCAATAGCATTTATGAAATTTTTTCAGGCCAGATTCCCAAATTTAACTCGACATCCGTCTTCCTTCGAGAGGATTTGCCGCCCCAAATTGCGAATCCCTCCTGGCTAGCAAATAGTAATCCCGCGCCGGGACTGTCAGGTCAGACTAAAGCTGTAGGCAAGTGAGGTCGACAAGACTATGCGCATCATGTTTCTCTGTACCGGAAACTCCTGTCGTAGCCAAATGGCGGAAGGGTGGGCTCGCTACCTGGCCCGAGAACTCCAGGGCACCAGCTCCACCTCCCAGCCCATAGAGGTCTATAGCGCCGGGCTGGAGCCAGCCGGGTTGAACCCGAGGGCAGTCGCGGCTATGGCCGAGGTGGGAATCGATATCAGCCAACAGACCTCTAAAGCCATCGATCCCCAATTGCTTTCCCAGATGGATGTAGTAGTAACCCTGTGCGGCGATGCCGAGGAGAGGTGCCCGGTCACCCCGCCTTCCATCCGCCGCCTACACTGG
>JACIYF010000209.1 GCA_014360065.1 Clostridia bacterium
TTCTTCTGGTCATGGTGGTGTTCATGGGCCTTTCCGGGTGGGCCGGTGCCCTGCTCAATTCCCACCAGCGTTTTGCTGCCAATGCTGCCATTGGGCTTCCCTACAACCTTATCATGATTAGCGCTATCATCTTGGCTGGAAGACACTGGGGTATTGCCGGGGTGGCCTGGGCCACGGTACTGGCTACCGCCAGCCAGTTTCTGATCCAGGTCCCCAGCATTTGGCAGTTACGGTTGCCTTATCGCCCGGCAGCCAACTTTCGCCATCCAGGTGTTATTAAAATGCTTTCATTGGCTGGCCCGGTATTAATCGGCGTGGGCGCATCCCAGCTCAATACCATTGTTGACCGCATGCTGGCTTCGGGTCTTATGGTGGGAAGCATCTCTGCCCTAAACTATGCGCTTAGGCTTATGGGCCTCCCCCAAGGGCTATTGGGCACACCCATCGTCACGGTGCTGTATCCGCGCCTGGCCGAGAAGGGTACTGCCGGCGACTACGAAGGGTTTCGGGATCTCTTGGCCCGCGGCTTGGGGATCCTGGCTTTCCTAATGATCCCCCTGGCGGCTGGGCTGGTGGTGCTGCGCCAGGACATTGTCTCTCTGGCCTTTCAAAGGGGTGCCTTTGACGCTACCGATACTGCTATGACTGCCTTTGCTCTCCTTTTTTACAGTCTCGGGCTACCCTTTATCCTTTTCCGCGACTACTTGGCCCGAGCTTGCTACGCTCTCCAAGATGCAGTAACCCCCATGTGGACCGGCCTCCTAACCGTAGGTATGAATATTGTCTTCAACCTCATCCTGGTCCGCTATCTTGCCCACGGTGGCCTGGCTCTGGCTACCTCGTTGGCCAACTTATGCGGAGCGGCAGCGGTACTCATCATCCTTCGGGCTCGCCTGGGTGGCATCGGTGGCGCCAAGCTGGCTGGCAGCTTGGCTCGCATCCTGGTGGCGGCGGCAGCCATGGCGGGCGTGGTCTGGGGACTGGATGCTGGGGGATTACATGGTACCGGGTGGCCCTTGCTGGCCCCGCTTCTTACTAGTGCGCCTGGCGCCGGAGGAGTGGCCGTTTTTGCTACGGTCCTGATAAGACTTCTGCTGCTGGTTCTGGTTGGAGGAGTAGTTTACTCTGTCGCGGCCTACTTTTTGCGTTCACCTGAAATGGACTACTGCCTCGAACTCTTATGGCAGGCCCTGGATCGGATAATCCCGCCCAAGACCCAGGAGCGTTTACCGCGAGGACTTAAGATGCGGCTTAAGGCTGCCGTACTAAGGGAGAAGTGATGTTGAATCCCCTCGTTGCCAAAGCCGGGATGCCTATGGTAGCTAGACACATGACGCGGCGGTACGGACTAGGCGGGATTAAGCATACAAAAGGAGTACCCTCTATGGTGCCATATTCTACAACAATACGAGAACTCATACCGAAATGCCTGTCGCTGCTAGGCAGGTTTGCCGCGAGCAAGGAAGCCTCGCATCAAATCGGTAACATGGCTCTCCTGCCATACCGCCTTGCCGTGGCCAATACCTTTGCTGAGGTGCCGGAGCCTGTGATGGGTCTGGAGGGATTGTTTCCCCTTGTGGAGCAGGCGATTGTGGAGGACCACCGCTTCCAACTGTTTCGCCGTCAGCTCTTGGAGGATGAGCGGTTTAACGACGTTTTCCCTGTCGCGGAAAGGGACGCCATCGGCGCCGACATATTCATGCCTGGCAGCTTCCTCATCTCAGTCCTGTGGCGCTACCTGGTGCTCAAGGGTGGACTGGCCTGGCAGCCGGATCTACTGGATGAAATTTTGGAGCGCAGCCGGGAGGCATGGGAACGGCAAGGGTTTCGGTTGACTCTTAGCTTTCCTTTGTTTGGGCTTTCTGGTGCCGCAAAAGTGCCGGAAATTGCCTTTTCGGGAGGCTGGTTCCTTCGCCCTTTGAGCGATTCCGATAGGGCCAGACTGGACCGGGTGCGCCCGTACGTAAGCTGGCCCAGCACTATGGTTTACAGCGGTGAGGCCCCGCCGGTGTTGGGCTATACCCTGGTGCTTGAGGATTATTTTGTCTCCTTCAATGACTTCGCCGCGGGATGGGATATGTTGCAACCGGAAAAGTTGCCGGTGCGTGAACTCGAGCACATACTGGCCATCTTGCAAACTGCCACCAGCGTAGGTACTTTTGGCCGGTGGTATTCCATCTATACCCCGGTAGCATTCTTCCACACTGCGGATTGGGCGGCCAACCCCTTTGGCAACCCTTTTGGCCCCAACTACTTTTGGTCCTTCAGCCACTCTATGTCCATGCGGGAGTGGTTTGCGGCTCCGGTGGGATGGGAGGCGTGGGTGGAGAGGATGTACGCCTTCGTTGAGAGCGCCCCCAAAGAAACTCAACAGCGCTACCGTGCTGCTCTCCGATGGTTCAGGGAGGCGGTTGATGCTCATCGTGCGGAAGACCGGTTGATGAAACTGTTCATTGCTTTGGAGCTACT
>JACIYF010000210.1 GCA_014360065.1 Clostridia bacterium
GATTTGTCGTAGCTATGAATCGAACATCCACATCAATCGATCTGGTTCCGCCTAGTCTTTCCACTGTTTTCTCTTGGAGAACCCGAAGAAGCTTGCTCTGAAGATAGAGGGACATTTCACCGATCTCATCCAAGAGCAAGGTCCCTCCTTGCGCTAGTTCAATTCTTCCAGGCTTGCCACCTTTTTTCGCCCCAGTAAAAGCCCCCTCTTCATAACCGAAAAGTTCGCTTTCCAACAGGCTGTCCGGGATAGCGGCACAATTTACGGCTATAAAAGGAAAACTACGCCGAGTGCTGGCACGGTGAATACACTTTGCAAAGAGTTCCTTTCCTGTCCCTGTTTCACCCTGTATAACCACATTCGAGGGCCCCTGGGCCGCTAGGATACCTAGATGAATGGCCTGCCTGATGCTCCTGCTCCTTCCTTTTACATCTTCAAAGGCCTTCTGCAAGTGCTCAAAATTGGGAAGGTAAATTTGGTTCTCGAGAACTATTTCCGGTCTTGAATCGACGGGCTCTGTTACCATATAAGAAGGCACTGAACTCCCCCTTTCCACGTTACTGTTTTTGACAAGTTTTTTATTTTCTACGAATACACTTGCGCATCCTGCTTTTTGTTTTGCCTAGCCGCACACACGTTTTCCAGTTGTTGAACTGAAAGAAGTGGCCTTTATTTGTCCTCATGTATCCAAGTTACCCCTTTTGTGCACCAAACGGGACACCACCTGCTACAGATAATGAGTCCAGCACTCGAGACCGAAGTGCGTTGTGCTGAGACTTTCTTCAGCGCCGCCCTTGAAGCAGGACCCCAGCCTCATCGAGTTCGGCGCTGCACAGCGGGTCCTCCCCGCAACTCCCACGACCCTCATAGCCTTGTTGAAGGCCGTAGCCTACGGCTGGCGGCAGGAACAGATCGCCCAAAACGCCCAAGCGATAAGCAATCTGGGGCGCACTTTGTACGAGCGCATCTGCACGCTGGTAGAGCATTTTGACGACCTTCGCAGGCACCTGGAAAAAGCTGTGGAGTCGTATAACAGGGTGGCTGGCTCGTTCGAAAGCCGTGTTCTTGTCGCTGCCAGGAGATTTAAGGAGCTGGGCGCAGCCAACGAGCAGGAAATCGAAGTTTTGGACACCGTGGATAAAAGCGTCCGCGCTGTCACGGCAGGAGCCGAACCTTCTAAGTCTGATACAGGGTTTGGGCCAGCGAATAAGGTGAACTGGCAGGGTCAAGACACCCATCGAAACTCCGCCTAGCGCTTCGGGCTAACTCCTCCGCCGGGAAGTCCCCTCCCGAAAGGGAGGAGTGAAAGGCGGCTTTCCTGCAAACATCTGTTCGTTCAACTCCTTTTGTGATACCATGTAGTAAAGCGTCCACCTGCAGGCATGGGGTTGGAATACGCAAAGCGTCTGGCAGTCCTGTATTCCGTAAAGCCGTATGGGAATGTCGGACGGACGCAGCAGGGCGGGAACCGCCTGAATTCAGGCTCGTCTGAAGCACCGCAGCTTGCTGATGAAGCTTCTTCTGTACCGCAGAAATGCGAGCCGATGCCTGGTGCAGTGGAGCATCAAGGGACATGGGGCTTATCGAAGAATCGGCGGATTTTGACTGCCTGGGGAAGGTCCTAACCTTACCGCACATTCCTGTTGGTTGGCTTGACGAGGAAGACCCGTGGTAATAAGCCTGGGTGATCAGCTCCTACGTCAGCGTAGTAAAGCGTTATGAGCACCCAACATGTAAGTTGAGGTAACCGACACTGAAGATGGACGTTTGATGCAAATGCAACATGGCTGGTTGCCTTTTTACGATACGGATTGTCACGCAGAGACCTCCTTCTGCCCAAGCCCATCCAGGAGTTAAGGGAACCAATGGGCTGCACCTCCTAGTAGTACTGACGAATACAGTCTCTTCTATACTAGAAAATTGTCGTATTGCTCCCTGGTCTGCCGGGCGCACTAGCATGCACCCCGAAGCAAATGCTTTCGGGGTTTGATTATAAGCTACTGAGGAAGCGAAGATATATGGGATTAATTCATTGGCTCAGCGAGTATGAAGGGATTATAGCAGTATTGATTGCTGTTATGGGTTGGTTGGCTAATCATAAACTAACAATTAAGGCTCAAAATAAGGCATTCCTTAACCAAATAAGAAATGAGGCAAGGAAAGAGATCTCTAAGAACCTAAGAGAATATCAAATGTGGCTCGGGGACGTATGTGCAAATATAGTAGGACTGGAAATAGCCTCCATAGTCGAGAATCAAGAAATTCGTATTCATTGGCTAGAAAAGCACGCCGAGTCTTGTAGGATATTCTTTCAGCCTAATTCTGAATGGTGGCTGTTTATACTAGAGGAGTACGAGATACTATTTCCCGAATCGCGCCACGTAAGAATGCAGTTGATTGATCGACATAGAGCCATTAGGAGCCTTCTAGAAACCTGTCTGGGCGGACTCA
>JACIYF010000211.1 GCA_014360065.1 Clostridia bacterium
GGCCAAGGCACAAGCCCAAATCAACTCCTGGGTAAAGGTTTTTCCGCAGGAGAAGCTTCCCGATCGTAACCAAGCCCAACCAATCAACGCCAGCTTGAAGGAATAGGCTCTCCCAAATATGCCGCCAGGGACAGGAGGGGCCCGCCCAATTTTTGGGCTGGGCCCCTTTAGGGTTCTTAACGCTCTTGTTGCGGTGACGGGTGGTGCAGGCGACCCTTCTTCCCGTTGAGTTGATACTATGCGTATGCGCCGCGTGTCCGGATTCTTGCGCTCTCTAGCAGGACTAGGCGCTTAGCACCTGCTCCGGGGTCACCGCCCCTACAGCAAACCTGGCGAAGTCACCGGTGTTATAAGTGCATATGGTTGGGATTGCGCATGCCTGCATCTGGGCGGCTAACCAGGCGTCGAAGATGTCCCCTCCCCTCACGCCGGTTTCAGAAATCAACCTTCCCAGCTGCTCAACGGCAGCCGGACCCGGGTCGAGGACCTTAAAGATAGCCTGGAATTTTTCCACTTCGCTCCAGGCAGTCAGGGGGTCAAGAGGCCTCTCAATTCGGCGTTTGTCGGTCACCACCGCAAAGAATTCTAAAAGCACCTGGGGCACCAGTGCGGCTTCGAGCTTCTTGTTTCTCGCTGCCTCTACCAGGGCGCGGCTGGGAGCATGCTGGGGAGCGCTGGTATTGATGGCATAGATCAAGACGTTGGTATCCAAAAGAACCATCATCCCAGCCTCCCGTCATACAGGTCCGCCCGGCGGGAGAGCTTTACTGCGCCGAGGCTGTAGCGGCCTGGCTCGGGGGCGGCGGAGGACAGGTATTTCTCCAGCGCTTCAAGCACGAGCTCGTTCTTGGAGCGCCCCGTAAGCTGGGCAGTGCGGTCGAGGTTTTTCAGCAGAGCGGCTTTCTCAACCGGAACGTAAATGTTCAACTGCACGACCAGTCCCTCCTTTCGGCCCGCTTGCTTCATTATATAGCTAGTGTATAGTGATAGTCAATAGGGAATAAGAGCTGCTTGCCCCCGGTGATACATGGCCCGGAGCCGCTGGGCGGATCCGGTTTGGCCTTTCCGGACGTTCTGGGGCTCGACCCTTTGATCGGGCAGGAATAAGGTGGAGAGAGAAGAATCTATAAGCTGGGTAAAGGCGGTGACGGCGATTTACGAGAAACTCTCATCTGTAGAACCTGCTCTTATAGAGCGTCCGAAACCCCCGGTGAAGTGGGCCGGCGGAAAGGGGCAGCTTATTCCCCAATTTGAGCCCTTGTTTCCCAAAGAGAAGTTCGACCTTTATCTTGAGCCCTTTGTCGGCGGCGGAGCCGTCTTTTTTCACCTTCTTCCCGAAAGGGCCATCCTGATTGACTCTAACCCTGAGCTGGTAAACTTCTATCGGGTGGTCAGAGACTCCCTGCCGGAGCTTTGCGCCGACCTCGCGAAGCACAAAAACGATAGAGAGTACTACTACCGCACGAGGGCCCTGGATCCCGAAACCTTGAGCCCGGTTGAGCGGGCCTCCCGCTTCCTCTACCTGAACAAAACCGGCTACAACGGCCTCTGGAGGGTAAACCGAAAAGGTAAGCACAATGTTCCTTTCGGCCGCTACAAGAACCCCAAAATCCTCGACGAGGAAAACCTACGGCTGGTAAGCCTTGCCCTTATGCGGGCCGAGATCGTCTGTGGTAATTTCAGCTTGGTTCTGGAATACGCCTGTCCTCGCGCTTTCGTTTACCTGGATCCGCCCTATAACCCACTTTCGGATACGGCCAACTTCACCGGCTACACCGCCGACTCCTTCGGAAAAGAGGACCAGGAGAGGCTGGCGGAGGTATTCCGGAAGCTCGATGCGAAAGGGTGCATGGTAATGCTCTCCAATTCCGATACCCCCTTGGTGAGAGAGCTTTATGCCGGCTACGACATCCGGGTGGTCCGCGCCCGCCGGGCCATCAACTGCCGGGCCGACCGGCGGGGGCCGGTAAGCGAGCTTGTCATAAGAAACTACCGCTAGCCGCAGCAGGGGAAACCTTTCCATCCTCCTGGCGTATTCCCACTTTTCAGCCTGCTCTGGCTTACGTTTGCTCCCCAAACCCTCGCGGGCCAAACCAGCGATTGGTCCCCAAGCTCCGGCGGACTTCTCGGCCAATTTGACTTCCTGCTGCAACGAAGGCGTTCCTCTACCCAAAACTTTATGCCCCGGCTGAGCGATGTTGAGTCCATTATCTATGGACAGCTGTTAGACGCTATCCTGGGCACCACCTCTCCAGGCATTGATCCTTTAGCTCCGGCCAAGGCACAAGTCCAAATCAGTTCCTGGGTAAAGGTTTTTCCGCGGGAGAAGCTTCCCGATCGTGACCAAGCCCAACCGATCAACGCCAGCTTGAGGGAATAGGCTTTCCCAAATATACCGGTACCAGGCCGGGTAGCAGCAAGAGAGCCTCCACCCATAAGCGCGCCCAAGT
>JACIYF010000212.1 GCA_014360065.1 Clostridia bacterium
GCAGCCGCAGGCTGCCCGCCCTCTAGCTTGGGAAAGCAGGGGTAGTAAATTTTTCGTAGTACGGCTAATACTGCTCGGTATCCACATTAAAGTGGAGGTGGATATGGGTGACTACCTTAAACGCTTCCGCCAGCTCAAACCCGCGGCCTTCGGCCAACTCCCGGGCCTTAGCAGTCAGGTAAGCGGTGAAGATCTCCCGGCTCTCCTCTGGAAACTGGCTTTCATGTTTCATGATGGCCGCCATCTTGGTATTCCAGGTGTCGGTAACGTCAATAAAGGTATTGGGACGGGCAGTGCCGTAGAAGGCCACTGCATTTACTTGGTGCGGCCCTATGCCTGCCTCCAAATCCTGGGGGCAGAAATGGGGAAAGTTGGCCAAGAGGCAAGCTTCAGCCGTAGCTAGGCCGACACAGCGGTGGTCGGAATGGGCCTCGTACAGGAGCCAAGGATCCATTACCATGACCGTGTCCGGCTTGGTCTGGCGGATGGCCCTGGTAATCCCAGCTCGGACCTCGAATAGGGGGAGGCTACCGCCATCGGGAAAATCCAACCACAATAGTGGGTTGGTTATTCCCAAAGTATGGGCAGCTTCCTGGGCCTCCCGGTGGCGCATCCGGGCGACTTCCTGAGGCGGTACTGAAGCATCGAGATAGCCAACCCCACCGTCAGTCACCGTCAACAACGTAATATCGACCCCGCTGGCAGCTAGCTTAGCAATGGTAGCACCAGCCCCAATATCAGCATCATCAGGATGGGCTTGCACTACCAACAGGCGACGAGATTCTTCCAAGGCAGGTATGGGAATTAAATCCTTCACCCGGGGGGTAGTCATAAGGTTGGCTCCTTTCTCTATGGCTCTTTCTCTATGTTGGCTCCTTTCTCTATTGACAAAACTAGTTGCAATTGCTATATTCTGATTGTAATGATAACCTTTTCATAACAAGCTGTCAAGGGATCAAATACTTGAAATGCAAACTAGAAATCGTTTTCTTGTAAGAAAACGTTTTCTAAACAGGTTAATGCCAGTGGCACTAGGCGGCCTAGCCCGCTACCAGGCAGCGCAGCCCACCAAACAACAGGGGCTGCCCACATATACAGAAAAGTAGGAACCGTCCAAGGCGTAGTCTACGCCGGGGATAAGAGGTTGTTCATAGCACAGGAAAGGCGGAAACCAATGACCACAGGAAAGAAGCCCAGTATTATCGAAGTAGCAGCCAGGGCGGGAGTAGCCCCAGCCACGGTCTCTCGCGTCCTCAACCATACTGCCCCCGTTTCCCGCCGCCTCCGGGAGCGAGTCCTCAAGGCAGTGGAGGAGTTAAACTACCGACCCAACGTATTTGCCCGCGGTCTGGTCACCAACCGTTCCCAAACCATCGGGGTGCTAGTAACCGATACCGACAGCCCCTTTTATGGCCCCATGTTGCGAGGCATCGACGATGTCCTCGACAATTATGAGCTACAAATGTTGGTAGCCAGCGGCCGGCGCGACCGGGAACGGGAGAACCGGCTGGTGAGCATGCTCAACGCCCGGGTAGATGGGTTTATATTATATTCGGAAGGAATGTCCGACGATGACTTGCGCCAGCTTAGCCGTACCGGCATTCCCGTAGTGGTGGTGGGACGTTTGGTTCCAGGCATGGAGGAGAACTCCGTCTACCTTGACAACCAGTACGGCGGATATCTTGCCACCCAATATCTACTTGAGCGCGGCCACCGGGAGATTGCCCACATTACCGGCCCCCTATCCACCCGGGACGGCATCGACCGGTTGCGGGGTTACCGGCAGGCCCTGGAGGAAGCCCAAATCCCCTACCAGCAGCATCTGGTAATGGAGGGCGATTTCACTGAAGAGCGAGGCTGGGAGGTGACCATGGAGCTGTTGCGGTCCAAGAGCCGAAAATTCACCGCCATCTTTGCCGGCGATGACCTCACCGCCATCGGCACCTTAGCCGCCCTTCGGGATTGGGGCCTCAAGGTGCCCCAAGATATGTCAGTGGTCGGATATGACGACATTTATTTAGCCCGCTACCTTTATCCGCCTCTGACTACCATTCGTCAACCGGTTTACGAAATGGGGCGGTCAGCTGCCGACATCTTGATCGGCAACTTGGAGGGCCGGGATACCTCTAAGATCCCCCGCCGCTTCCTTCCCACCTTGATCGAACGAGAGAGCGTAGCCAGCATTTCTTGATGTATAACGTTGTCTGGAGACGGAAACAGGGGGTGCATCCGAAAGAAGCATGAAAATGCCGAGGATGCTGGCGCAAGGCGATTTTGGGCGAGCCTCGCGAGACGTCGGCGAGACCGAGCCCGGAGGCGGGGCCGAGGACAG
This sequence comes from Clostridia bacterium, assembly GCA_014360065.1. Lineage (NCBI taxonomy): Bacteria > Bacillati > Bacillota > Clostridia > Clostridia bacterium. The sequence goes on from JACIYF010000212.1 coordinate 2,333, forward strand.
GACGTCCGAGGCCGGCCTCTTGAGACAGGAGGTCGAATTGGCCGGGAACCCCGCCGAAGGGCGAGG
>JACIYF010000213.1 GCA_014360065.1 Clostridia bacterium
ATGAAGAGACGATGGAGTGGCTGGGAGGAGAGTTCGACCCGGAAGCGTTCGATTTAGAACGCATTAACTGGGAGCTCAAGCGCCTGAGGCTGAAGTAATATCGGCGGTTTTGGCCGGCATGGGGGTCTGCTTTTATACTTTGGCAGCAGGATTTTCGTCGGCAGAGCGAAAGTATTTTAAACGGGTCCCAAAAGCCCTGGATTATGGTGAGGTAACATGGCGCGTCTTTACCTTGGCACCAGCGGCTACAATTATTCCCACTGGCGAGGCGTTTTCTATCCCCAGGGCCTACCTGGTACGGAATGGATCAGGTACTACGCTACCCAGTTTAACACCGTGGAACTAAACGTCACCTTTTACCGCTTGCCCCTGGCTAAGACCTTTGCCAACTGGTACGAACGCACGCCAGACTACTTTCGCTTTGCCATCAAGGGAAGCCGGCTCATCACCCATACCAGGCGCCTGGTGGAGGTACAAGACGTGACCCAAAACTTCTTTGATCGGGCCGCTGGGCTTAACGAAAAGTTGGGTGTGGTCCTGTGGCAATTGCCGCCCGGGTTTAAGGCCGACCTCAACCGGCTTTCCTCCTTCTGCGATTTGCTGTCCTCCCAGCCCGTGGCCAGGGATGCCCGCCACGCCTTTGAATTTCGCCACCAGAGCTGGTTTATACCAGAGGTCTATGACCTTCTGGCTCGCTACGGCTATGCGCTTTGTATCGCCGATGGCCCGCGCTGGCCCCAGGCTAGAGAGGTTACGGCCGACTTTGTCTACCTGCGCTTTCATGGTAGCCGCAGGCTCTATAGCTCCTGCTACAGCCCCGAGGAACTTTCTGCCTGGGCGGGGCATATCCAACGATGGCTAGCCGAAGGCCGCGACGTATATGCTTACTTTAACAATGACGTTGAAGGGCACGCCGTAGCCAACGCCCGGGAATTGCGAGTGGCAATATCACAGGCTGGTGGCAGTGAGTGACCGTCTTCCCGTCCTTTTCTGCAAGAACGGTGCCCGGGGGATGGCTGATATAAAATTGGAGAAGCCAACCAGGAAGAGCCAGGAGGAGGCCGCCTGCAAAGAAGTATGTGCTCATTGAAGTGGCAATAGTTGTGGCAAAAGCGATAACTTTGACAGAATAGCCTATGGCTGGTCTTCACCGCTTCTAGCCGTATCTAGCAAATGCTCGATGCTGCGGATAAATTCCCGCATGGTGGCAGCGGCGTTCTTGACAAAGGTAGCGATGGTTGGCCAGCGGATATCCAGATATTGGTGTGCAAGCACATTTCTCAGCCGAACCATGTCTGCTAACTTTTCAGCCAAGGCCACCGAGATGAATCCAGCTTCACCTAGCCGGATCATGACTTCTCGGTAGGTATCTGGCATGGGCAAGTCAGTGGCCGACAGGAGTACCTTGCCGATGTCGATAGTGGCGTTGACCACGTTTTCGGCCAACCGTTCAAGATTTCGCCGCCGGTCGCGATCGGAAATGTATTCAGCCTGGGTGATGGTTTTGAAATTGGGGAGGTCGGCCAGTTCTATCTCAAGGAAGTCTAGCCGGCGAACGATGGCATTGATCTGCTCAGCTGACAGTCTATGCACCCTGACCCCTCCGCTGCCTTAGCCGCCAAAAATCCAGTTGGAATTGGCGAAAATCCTCAGCCTCACGAGATTTCTCCAACATCAGCTCCAAGCGAAGCCTGGGATTCTTATCGACCAGGACCTTTCCTTTCATGGCTGCCCAGGCTACCCCCGCTGGCGCCTCATTCAGGACTATGAGGTCGACAGTTCGGTGAGAGCTATCCTCTAAGTAGTTCCAAATGGAAGTGACGTCATCCAGGGTATAAGGCGGGGCTAAATAGACGGCTATATCGATATCGGAGTTAGCCCACTGTTTCTTTTTAGCATAAGATCCGAACAAGAAGGCCAAGACCACCTTGGGGTGATCCTCAAGATACCGGACCATGCTGCCTTCCCAAGCTTCCGGCTGCACTTACCTTGCCTCCTTGGGGTCAATCCGCTAAGCTTACTATATCACAGGGGTACTTAGGGCAACAACTACTTCAGTTTCGGGCCCCGATTATGGCAGTCCAGCCACCCTCCCTTCTAGCTAGAATTCCTTGTTGGCGTAGATTCTTAGTGATAACGCCAGGGAAATCAGAAGCATGGCTAAGAGCAGAGCCGCCATGGCGCTGACTTGAAGCCAATCCGGAATCTTAGCCATCTCCACGATAAAGGTCTGAATCACTTGATCGCTAAAATGGGTCCTTAGGTATCCTACTAGAAAGCCGGGCAAGAAAAACATCAGCATGAACAAGACCATATTGACATATCTCATCTTTATGGAGCCGAACTTGAAATTAAGGGGAAGAGAAAACGAGCCG
>JACIYF010000214.1 GCA_014360065.1 Clostridia bacterium
GTTAAGACCGGATGCGATTCAAACTTCCAGCACTTCCCCAATCAGACATGACCATGAATATTGAGTATGTGAATAGTTGTCTCTGGGGCAAATAGGCTCAGAGTCCTGTTCTGGCTAGGGCCCGCCACGCAATGAGGGGCTGTCCCAAAAGTATAATTTTAGGGCAGCCCCTGACTTTTGGTTTACCTATTTTTAGGCGCTGGACAAGGAAGTGAGAATTGAGGCCCCGAATCTCATAGAAAGGCAGCCAGGGCCAAACGCCCTGGCTGCCTTAACAGGTATTATGCGTGTTCCTGGTATTCCCGCCAGAGGGCTTCCCGGTAAGCTTTTTCTCGGCCGGGACTAATGTAGTTCCTCTGTCGCACCCGTGCAAGAAGCTCATCCTTGATTTGTTCCTGATCAGTAAGCTTAAGCTTCTTGACTTCGGCTATAGCCTCCTTTAGCCCCACAATGCCTGTTTGTTTTCCATCGATATTTACGATTTCGGCGTTGGGCACCGGCCCCCCACAGCAGCAACTGCCACCGAAATTTTTTCCCGTAGCCTGCTCCCGGTTTTCTTCCTCGGGGATTTCCTCAATCCGGACATCACAGCAGCCGCTTCCCTGCTTGCCAAAGATCCTGGACAGCAATCCCTTCTTTTCCGCCATAAAGAACCCCTCCCTAAGCAAAGATAATGTTAAAGCTATATCCGGCCAGCGTAGCCACCACCAGGATGGTTAACACAAAGGCCACCACCAGCCGCGGTTTAAAGATGCTGGCCAAGAGACTGACCTCAGGAATGCTGGCTCCGGCTCCTCCGATAATAAGGGCCATGATGGCTCCCAGGCCCATACCTTTCTCGAGGAGCACCATGCTGATGGGAATCATGGTTTCCACCCTGATATACAGAGGAATGCCAATGGCCGCCGCCACCGGGATGGCCAGAGGATTTTGCGGTCCGGCTACCCTTGCCACCCAGTCTGCCGGGACGAAGCCATAAATGGCTGCCCCGATGACCACCCCGACCAGTAGATAGGGCAGAACACCGAGAAACTGCTGCCAGGAGCCGGTCAGAGCACGGATAAGGCGAACGCGCAGGTTTTGGCTTTCTTCCTCCCCGTTGTGCCCTCCTGATACCCTGACCCGCTTCACATAAGCCGCCAAGCCGAGCTTTTCCCACAGAGCGCCCATCGCCACTGCCAGGGCAAAGCAGAGCAGCGCATAGGTAACCGTTACCTGCCACCCGAACATGGCCCAAAACAGCCCCAGGATGACCGGGTTGAGCAAGGGTGAGGCCAGCAGGAAAGATATGGTGGTACCAAAGGAGGCCCCGGCATTTAGCAAACCTACGGTAATGGGAATGGTAGAGCAGGAGCAAAAGGGAGTAAGGGCGCCAAAAGAAGCCCCCAGAAGGTTTCCCTGGCCCCTGCGGCCGCTGAGCACCCGGCGGATGGTGGCCTCCGGGATGTACTGCCGAAGCAGCTCCACCAGAAAGCTGATGCCGATGAATAGGACTGCCAGTTCAGCCATAATGGTGACAAAAAAGTATAAGCTCTGCTCTAGTGAGTTAATGCTCATGGCTTAGCTCCTTTCCGTCTCTTTAATACATAGATGGGCAATATATAGGAGCAAAAAAATTAGGTTCCTGCCCCTTGGCGTGCCTCTACCGCTTCGAGAATATACCTGGTGACCTCCTGCCAGGCCTCAACCGCTACCTTGAAGGCTTTCTGTCCCTTAGGGGTAAGGGTATAAACCTTGCGTTCGCGGCCGTTTACTACTTCCGAGCTGGCGGTGACATAGCCTCCCTCCTCGAACTCCCGCAGCACCGGGTAAATGGTCCCTTCGGTGGGAGTACAGCAACCCTGCGTCACCTCGGCTACCGTGCGCGCTATCTCGTAGCCGTGCATGGGCTGGGCATAAAGGACCCGCAGGATAAAGAACTTAGAGAGGCTCATCTTGATCAGGCCGTTCCAGTACTCGCGGTTGGTTAAGTCCATATCAGACATTCACTACTCCCTTAGGCGAACATTTCCCTTTTAGCTTTAACCACAACATCCATTGGGTGAGCAAACGTCTTTACTCAGGCAACAATTGGTTGCTGAGTTTACTGCCTGATCGGCCTGAGCTTCTTTCTTCTGTTTAGCGGCGAAGAAGCGTTTGAGATTCTCTGGTATATCTTGCGTTGGCTCCTTTAGTTCTTGTCTTTCTTCCTTTGAGCTTCCATAAACCTCCCGGAGTATAGCATCGATAATCATGGCTTTGGGAGCAACTGTGTATTCCTTTCCTTGGTAAGTCCAAATGCGGCAATCAACCTCTTCCCCGCAAAGATCGCCGCATGATTCGCACCGGGTTTCCTTGACATCAAGCTGGATATCTCG
>JACIYF010000215.1 GCA_014360065.1 Clostridia bacterium
GCATCTCGACACTGAACAGCAGATTGTGTTTCACATCCAGCCCCAGAGCGTCTTCACCATCCCTGCGCTTCGGCCGGTCTCCTGCCCTCGCGATGCTCCGGCCCACCGGTTGCAACCTCCTGCCTCCACTCCCCGTCAGGAGTTGCGCGCATAAGATAACGCACGGCCCACAGCCGAACAAAGTCCGGCGCTTCTTCGCTGAGGGCAGCCACAGCAAGACCCTTTAAGCCGATAAATCCGTGGGCTGCTCCTGCCTTCAGAATTCGTGCCTTCATTTCATAATCTCCTTGGGCCCACAAGGCAGCTAAGGCCTTTTCCGCCTCGTCTCTGAGTTCCAAAGGGACATCCGGAACGCTGGCAACATAATCCACCAGAACACTTGCAGTCCGGACGTCAGATGTCTCATTCAGCCTCGCCAAAAGCGCCTGCCGGCCACGTTCCTTGCGCATAGCAAGGGCTCCGAAGGTGGGCCGGATACGCCATTGAGCGAGGGGATGGCTCCCCTTAGTTTCCTGTATTAAGGCTTCCACCAGGACTCTATCAGACTCCTCGCCCGGCCAGTGTGCCGGCGCATGTGTCGCCGCCAGCTTCTTCCTTCCAGCTCCTTGTTGTGCCCACCTGCAGGCAGCTTGGAAGCACCTGGGAATGCCAAGGGCACAACCGACCACCAAATGCCGATACCCGGCCATTCCGGCAAGTCGGGCTCGGGCCAAATAGGAAGGCAACCCGCTTTGCTCCTGGGATGCCAAACGCAGCATTGCGGTGCAGTCTTTCTTGGCCAAGAGCGAGTCATAAATAACATCGACAACTAGGCCGGGCCACCTTCTAATAAGTTCTACGGAGCGGCCGTCTTCTTTTTCAGTGCACGGCAATAGCTGGTTTCTCATGCAGTCCCGCCTAAGGAGGTATGCGCCCCGCACAAGGCGATAAATAGCCCAGCAGCTGACGAGGACTGACAGCAAAGAGAAAGCCACCAATAATGTCCAGCAGGCAATGGTTCTAAGCAGTTCCGCAGAAAGCATGTCTCGGAATTACCTCCTGGCATCACCCGAAGCCGCGATCCATTTCGCTTCTTGAAGTGGTGCACGGGTGCATACAGAACTGCAATATCATGTGCTTATGGCGCGCGGTATAAGCGCGTTGCCCCTGCTCCAATAGAGTACTCCGGGAGTCCGCTCAAGGGCACGCTTTTCCTCACGGCATCGACCAGAACATCACTGGACCTCGGTGGCCTGCTCAAGCGGGTACAACCCCGTGCGCTAATTCTACAGAAACGGCGCGATTCCCTTCTAAGCTGGGTAATAACGTCTCAAGTTCCAGGCCTTGGATCTGTTCCAATGGAAGGCCCCGTCCGCCTGAAGCTGCTGGTATTTCGCGGCAAATATGTTTACACCGCTAACCAGATCGAAAGGAGTCCTGGGAAAGAACACCGGAGGAGCAAAAAATGGAAACATTGAAAGGAGGAACGAAGTCTCGCGAAAAACAGTTCTGAAAGCAGAATACCGCGTGAGGCCGCAGGTTTCAAAAACATCGTTTTCGCAGCTGGTGTCAAGAGTTGGCAGGCGCACCCCTAGATTTTAGTTGAGAGGCCAGTGTTACATGGCCATTGACATGTTTAGTACCTGCCTTAGCATATAGCCTGTAAGGTAGGGCGTGTCTAGGGCCGGTACGTTCGCTCCTGGCCAGGCCCCTGTGTCTTCCGCATCGTAGTGCCGAGAACGGTTGGCAGCTGCTTCTCCGGCTGCCTGGGCCAGGGCAACGGTATCTATGGTTCTTCCTGGTATGTATTATGAAGCTCCTAGTTGCTTTTGGCGCTTAGGAGCCGCGCCATCCGGTCGGAGCCGGCTGGGGTCCAGCAGGTGCCAATGCGTTTCATTCGCCGGGCTATGGTATGGCTTACCTGGCCTTGGATGACTCCTAAGCCAGCTTCGTGGAGCTTTTCAATGATCCCCTCCCAGTTATCCATGAGGTATTGCCTAAGCCCCAAGAGCCTTTTCCTTGCAGCGCTACAGCTAGATCTTATTGCCTGATTTAGAGTTTTAGCTACCTTCTCCCGGTCCTACCTTTCTCTTCCACAATCGCCACGCCTTGTCCTGGCCTGGTTCTTCTCCCATAACCGGTATGCCCTGCAAGCTTTTAATTTCCTCAAGCAGCTTAATACCGACGATAATGGTGAAAACCTGACGGTAGTCTCCGATGGCCACCTGGTTTACAAGGGATTTGACCATCTCCCTAACAACAATGTCATCGAGCGCCAGCACGGCTGGCTAAAAGCCCCCCTACGGGGCTCCTGGGGTCTTAAGTCCAAAGCTGGTATCGTTGCTTACGCCCTTAACCGAAT
>JACIYF010000216.1 GCA_014360065.1 Clostridia bacterium
GTATAAAATGGAAAGGTCGGCGAGATGATGGTAAGAAAGGCGACAGCGATTATTTTACTGTTAATCGCAGGATTAGGTTTTTTGTTCCCTCGGGGGTCAATGGCAGCAGAGGATAAGATAAGTGTCTATAACATCAGGATGTTTACCACTGATATGGTACTCAATGCGCCTATAAACGAACTGTACTACTGGCTCGAGCTAAGGCCGGGGATAAATCCCACGCGGGCCCTTTTGGATCTCTGGTATTCTTGTTCGGAAACGATTCTGCGCGAGAACTCTTCGATTACGGTGAGCCTGAATGGAAGGCCCCTGAGCAGTCGCCGTCTGTTTAAAGAGGGGAACGGCCCCACGAACTGGCAGGTAGCACTTCCGGTGGAGCTCCTTAAAGAAGGGTTTAATGAGATAAAGATCTCTACCAGCCAGAGAAGCACCGAGAACACATGTCAGGATGTGGATAACAAGGCAAACTGGGTCGTTATCCTTAACAGTTCTGTGGTTCACCTGGAACAAAGCATCAGAAAAGCGCGTCTGAGCGATTATCCATACCCTTTTATGAATCATCTGGCCGGCCCTCCGGTTCAATCTGTATGGTATCTCAAGCCGGAGCCAGAAGCCGAACACATCGAAGCAATGCTGGAACTGGCTGCGGATTGGGGGAAAAGGCTTGGGGGAGGCAGCCTGGAAAGATTCAGGGTTAGCACCGGTCCGCCAGCCGAGGGGGGAAATCAGTTGCTCATCGGTGCCGGATATCCTCCTGAAACGGAGCCGGGAAAGGCAACGGAAGAAAAAAGCACCGGCTATCTCGCCCTTCGACCCAACGGAGAGGGTTTTTACCGCCTTGTGATCGCGGGTAGCGGTGATGAAGGTTTAAAGAAGGCGGTACGGGCTCTTGCAACTGACCTTATACGCCAAACAGAAGAAGATGAGCTTTTTATCCGCCATGTCCTCCCCCCGGAAAAACAAAAGCAACGCCGTGAAGGAGAACGGAGCTTAACCTTGAATGATCTCGGTTATTCGGAAATAAAGCTGGCCGGAGCCTTTCACCAGCGAACTACGATAACGGTTCGAAGACCTCCGGGGTGGGCCGTCGGTCCGGGCTCTTATGTGCAACTTTACTTCCGGCATTCCTCGCTGCTCAATCCCAGCCGCTCGGCGGTTACCATTTATGTCAACGGGCGTCCTTTGAAGAGCTTGGCGCTCAATGCCGGCAATGCCGAGAAGGGTGAGCTGAAGGCTTTTATACCCCGTGATGAGCTTGACAAAGCAGAATGGAATATCGAGTTTGCCTTCTACCACGACATCGGGACAGCCGACTGCTCGAAGAAATACGAGGAGGTAGCCTGGTCGGTTATTGAGAAGGAGACCAGCGTTTATCTGGCTCCCGGCAAAAGCTACTATGTCGCGCGGTGGGCCGACTTCCCATATTTTGACCTCGGCGAAACAGGTAAGAGCCAAAGAGTCGCGCTGTGGCTATCGGAGCATCCTTCTGCTTCCGAACTGACGCTGGCTGCTTTGCTGGCCGCCCGGGTAGGGCAGGTCTACGGCAATGGGATTGAATGGAAGGTATATATGGGCGGGAAACAATTCCCTAAAAATGAGCATTGCCTCTTCGTCATTGCCCGCAACAACAAACTGGCTAGTATAGCTGAGGGTATCGAGGGGTTGCCGATTAAGCCGGAGGCGGGGGGCAGCTTTGCGATCAGCCCTGACTACCACATTACTCCGGATTACTTGGAGAAAAACACCATATGCCAAGTGGTGGGAGGAAAAGATGGGGCACTATATTACATCATTTCCTCGCCCGACGATGAAGGCATTGAGACCCTGATCTCGATATTTTCGAGCCCGGAGAGGATGGCCCGCCTGGAAGGAGAAGTAGCCCTGGTAAGTAGGGAAGGCAGAATCATAAATCTGAACCCCGAGAAAGAGGTTTCGGAGCCCTCGGCACTCTTCCGATTGCCTATCAAACTGCCGTCGGTTGGAAACAACAGCGCCGCATACGTTTACATAGCGGTAATGCTAGTGGTCCTTCTGGGGATGGGGGCGACGTTGTGGCTGGTGCGAACAAGAACGAGATAGGATTTTGCGTCCGGAGCAGCTTGGCCTTTCGTCGTCTGCCGAGCTTCCCAGAGTCACGTCAGAATCCGAGCCTTTGGCCTTGGGGTTTCTTGTCGAGGACCCTCCGAGGAAGGCTATGGGGAGGAGGAACGGGTTTCTTCAGACGGTACTGTTGTTCCTTGTATGTTTTGTGCTGGCGGTGGTTTCCATCCCGCAGCCGGTTAGAGCTGGGCCCGCGGCAGGAATGTTCTTTTCCGACATTGCCGGCAGCTGG
>JACIYF010000217.1 GCA_014360065.1 Clostridia bacterium
CCCGTCACCAGGGTGGCCATCCAGGCGTTTCACTCGGGCTAGGCCAACGAGAGCGCTCAAGTTGCTCATATCCCCCTCTAAGACCTGGCGATACTCCCGCTCAGCCTCTTCATAACGCTTTTCCTTTTCCAACAGAGCAGCAGCAGCCACCCTAGCCCGCCAAAGTCTGATGCTGGAATCGCTCTGGTTGAAAAACTGGTAGATGCTGGCTGGCGGTTCGGGCAGAGAGGCTGCCTCCCGATAAGCAGCAATAGCTTCACCAATACGACCAAGGCTCTCGAGTACCTGGGCCTTGGTAAAATAGCATTCCGGCATAGGTGCCTGGCAGGCCTTTTCGGCATATTCTAGGGCTAGATCCTGCCGACCACTGGCCAAAGCCGCCCTAGCTGCATGCCAGTAGGCTGACGGCCGATACTTAGCAGCTTCTTCCGACTCGATAACTAGGTACTTCTCTAGGACCTCCAGGGCCTCATCCGGCTTATTCTGGGACATCAAATTGAGCCCCAAGTTATATAAATCGAAGGGCGTACCTTGTGCAACAACTTCTTCCAAGATGCCAGCATTGCGCTGTAGCTTACCTTTCCGTAAGCTGATAGCAGGAAGATAGCCATAGTGCAGCACCTGTGGCCCGCCGACTAGTTCCCGGGGCAGCGAGGTCAGGAGTTGTTCGTGGATCTTCCCGCTGTACCGCAGATCGTCTGTCCGAAAGACCATCCTTATGTTGGCTTGGTCAGAAAAATGAGGCACAACTTCATGGTGGTAGTTGTAAGTGCGAAGATAGTAAACCTTGGCCTCGCCCTTTTCTGCTAAGCGGCGTAAGGCTACCCCCGCGTCGGCAGTCAGGTACTCATCGGCATCCAGAGTGACTATCCAACCGTCATGAATCTCATCCAAATAGGCATTCCTGGCTGCGGCAAAATCATCTTTCCACTGGTGCTCGATTACCTTGGCGCAATAAGCTCTAGCAATTTCCACCGTTCGATCCCTGGAACCCGTGTCCACGACTACGACGTCATCCACGTACGGAAGAGCCTGCTCTAAGCAGCCAGCAAGAAATTCTTCCTCGTCCTTGGCTATAAGGGCAAGGGTCAATCGGGCGTTGCCGTTCTTATTTTCCAGTTCTTCTCGTGGAGATGGCCAAGGCCGACCCCGGCGACTTAGGGCAACCCCGGTTTTGGCCAGCTCTTCCTCCAGCACCTGAACAAAGAATCTGTTGCCCAAGTGGGTAGGCAGGGTTATGGGGGTAACCCCTTCCATGAGGCAAACACCTAAGGCGCCATAAAACTGAAGTAGGCCACCACCTATTGGCACCCGCTCCCAATGAGACCAGACAAAGTTTTCGCCTGTGCTGCTAGCCAGGTGCCGCAGGAAGAGCGACAAGAACCGGGAGGGTCCCCAGTAAAAGATCCGGGTACCAGGTTCCGTCCCCAGGGAATTAAATAACTTGGCTGCTCCTGCCCACCAGGCAGTCCGCTTGGTTCCTCCCGGCTGGGGAAGCAGCGGATAATAAACCTGGGCATCGCCAAGACCTGCGCGCTCAAGTTTTTTTAGGACTTTCTTTTCGTTGCTGTCAAGCATGAGCAAGAGCGTTCGGGGGTCCTTCATGGCGCCACCTCCATGGTTCATTGCTACCAAAAAGAGTCCATGAGAATATACAAGCTATCCGCCTATCGGATCTGGCACTCCCAGTTAGTCCGGCCCTGGGCTTAGGTTTAAAGAACAAGTTGTTACGTTAATAAATGTCGGCAATAGAAGAGGATCCTTAAGGGCTGCCCTTATCATCTAGCCTGCCCATGGGATGGAAACGACTCCAACGATGCTGAGCTTGTATATCGAATCGGACTCCTGATGATAGAACCCCAACGTTGGGAAGACGCAGAAAACGCATTCCTGGGCACGCTTCAGCTCGAGCCAGGAAATCAGAGCGCCCGTACACTTCTGGAAGTAGCCAGGACCATGAACGTCTTGGCTCACGGTTGAATAATATCCAGTAAAAACACCACTGGTGCACGCCAGTAGCCAGAGATTGAATTACCGAACTAAGCGGTAACGTCAAGTTATAAGTGTCAGGAGGCATTGGTATGCCTACCAGCTGGTACCAAGTGATTCCTATTGTGCTCGACCAAATTCAGTCACTGCAACCACGATCGGTCCTGGATGTGGGGATCGGATTCGGCAAATACGGAATGCTTATCCGCGAGGCACTGGAGGTACCATTGGGGCGCTATTACAAGCATCAATGGCAGATAAAGGTAGACGGGGTTGAGGTTTTTTCTGGTTACAAGAACCCCATCCATGAACA
>JACIYF010000218.1 GCA_014360065.1 Clostridia bacterium
ATAACCTAATTGCTGAAAATATCCAAAAAGAGCTTGAGCTATTAAGCAAATCAAACCTCCAACTAAAAAGGCACCCACTGCATTTCTTAAAACCGGAGGCTTAGGTTTTACCTGGTCAAGAAGAGCCTCATAGGCTTGTTGTTGGTATTGTTGAGCAGCTTGGTGTACCTGATTAGCTAGATTCTGATCCTTCATGGTTAACGCCTCCAAAAGATAGTATGGCCCCAGCCCAAGTTAATATGCAGGCGAGAGCTGAGGCACTAAAAGTAAGAAGCTACGACTTTTTTCCCTCGCCTTCGCAGGAGCTTTATGATCTCCTGAATAAGGTGCTGTTTCAGGGAAGGAATTTCTGGAGAGACAGGAGCCTGGTGGGCGGGGTTGATGGCGCAACCAACCAAGAAGCGAATACTGTCCATTTCCAGTAACAATAGAGTCAGCCGGCTGGCTCCGTCATTGCGGTGGAGCATCTGGGTGGTGGAAACATTGTTCTTGAGATTCTCGCGAACCTTTATGAGGGTAAGCATCCCTTCGGTAACTAAATCTATGCCTGGCAGAATACCAATAGGTGGAACCTCATCGTCACAGGCAGAAAGATCAACTTTTACCTCGCAGCCCAAATATTTACCGACCATATTTCCTGTTGTTCCGCCACAAACGATTTTCTGGCCTTTATCCTTCAAGAGCTTTTCGATTACTAGCCTATCATGGCGAGGATCCTTCGGGGGGCCGACTAGGATGGTAGCTCGGCGAGGCTGGCGCAACTTTACAACTACTACCGAAGCGTCATCTCCTGGAGCACCACCATAAAGCTTGTAGCACAGATTACTAATCTCGGCAGCCATCTCCTTGGCCGAAAGTTGTTGTAACGATAACTTTTCCAGATAGCTCCCTACTCGTTCCCATCCCCAACCAAGATCCCAAACACCCCCTATGCCAGCGTGAAGGATCCCATCGCTCACCATAACTAACCAGTCGCCCTCTTGAACCCTAAAATAGCCCTCACGTATGGTCCTTTCTCCAATTTTTCTTTGGCCCAGATTCAATCTCTTCAATTTTCCTTGATGGCCAAAGTAGGTGGATGGATTGTCATACTCAGCTAAGTAAGCGCGTCCATCGCGAAATATCTGGAGGATAGTAAAGGTGCTATAGGCCAGCTTTCGGACTCTACATACAGGCAGGGTAGAAGCAAGGGTTTCAATGACCTCATCAATGCTTCCGCCCTGGCGCAGCATGGTAGATCCAATTTTAGTAGTTAAAGAGGAGAGAATGTTGGCTTTTACGCCGCTCCCTAACCCGTCAGAAAGGATAACGATGGTTGAGCGTCGAGCGTGAGCTACTTCGATACTATCCCCGCATAGTTCTTCGCCCGACTTATTAAGCTGCGAATGGCCTATCTCCAACATAAGTTGGGTCACGACCAATCCCTCCAACCCTGCTAATTCTCCTCTTGCATCAGGTGTACCAGCTTGGAAAGCAGAACCTTAGTCTCGGCGGTGGTCTCCCCGAGTAAACTTGCGATCTCTTGAGCAACCTGCATTTGTTTTTGGATAACCTCTTGAGCCCGAGCCGCTGTAGTCATTTTCAACTGTTTTATTTCTTCATGCCGCTTCTGTTCCTCCGTGATATCTATGAAGAAGCCCACGACCACATTTTGCTTTTCGACGTAAAAGATGGACTGGTCGGTAACTAGATCATACTGGGGATACGCTACTACAGTCCTTATAACCCCTCTCTTGGCTAAGACCGACTGGAAATGGGCAGGGTCAATCAATCGAGATAGATGACGGCCTATTATCCTTGCTGCCTCGCACCTAAACATTTTTTCCGCTGCCGGATTAATATTGATGATGCGCAAGCTATCGTTGACAATTATGATGGCATTAGGTGAAGACCTTGTTATTATATCGGAAAACGATTCAGCCTGTGCCCGCATAAAGGGCATACACATTTCAATTTCGGCTAGTCCCTGATATACAGCTATTGCCTTTTCTCGACACGAGCCATACCCGCAGGCGCCACAGTTTAATTCATCCTCTGGAACCAGTTTCCCTGTTCTTGCCAAGATAGCCTTAATCGCCGCTTCGTCGGGGACAGGAAGCGGAACAGCCCTACTTTTGTACCGTCTCTCAAGGTTTACTTTTACCCGGGAAAGATCAAGGGTATTTTCGCCGGCAAGTTTGGCTTGTGACTGACGGTGATGTTGGATGACGCGGTTTCGGCGCAAAAAGGGATCTTCTTCCGACACTGCCCCTGGTCCAGCAATACAACC
>JACIYF010000219.1 GCA_014360065.1 Clostridia bacterium
CGCTTGACGTCGCCAGCAAGGCAAAAGATTTTCGTTCCCGGGCTTTTCTCAGTACCCACCTCTCGGAAAGCCTCGGCTCCGTTCAACACTATCCAAGGAATGTTGGCCAGGGTCTCCACATTATTGATTACTGTAGGGTGGCCCCATAAGCCGCGGGTAGAAGGATAGGGAGGGCGGCGGTAAGGCTCCCCGCGTTTGCCTTCCATCACCTGCAGCATGGAAGTTTCCTCGCCACAGACAAAGGCACCAGCGCTCTCCACCAGGGTAACTTCCAGGCTAAAATCCGACCCGAGAATGTGCTGCCCCAACAGTCCAGCCTTGCGAGCACTGGCAATGGCTTGGCGCAAGGCTCGCACCGCTAGGGGATACTCATGGCGCACAAAAACATAGGCCTGAGAAGCTCCTACAGCATAACTAGCTAAGATCAAGCCTTCCAGGACACCATGAGGGTCACTTTCCAGTAGAGCCCGATCCATATAGGCGCCCGGGTCACCCTCGTCGGCATTGGCCACTACGATGCGCACTGGATCGGAACTCTGAGACACGAGTTCCCATTTTTTCCCGGTAGGAAAGCCTGCCCCGCCTCGTCCTCGCAAGCCCGCGGCAGCTACCATGGCGATGATATCCTTGGGCTGAAGCTGAAAAAGGGCCCGCGCCAGAGCGAAGTAACCGCCCGTGGCCACATACTCAGCTAAGCTTTCCGGGTCTACCAAGCCGCAGCGACCACTTACGCGCCGCACCTGGGGTCGGAAGAACTCCACAAAGCCAGAATTTTCGACCCTGATTAGCTCCAAATCTTGGACACCGCGTAGTACTCCGGTTTGACGCTCTCTAGCCACAGCCAGCAAGTATACGGAAGAGGGCGATCCTTCTGCGGCCCTGATAATGCGCCACAGAGAATTGCTGTCTACCTGCCCATAGAAATAATGCTTCCCATCAGGCGTGCGTACGTCCACCAGGGGTTCGGCATAACAAGCTCCAAGACAACCAACGCTGGCCACGCGGGCTACGCCCTCCCAATCTTGCCGCGCAGCCAACTTCTGGCTGATGGCCAGCGCCCCTGCGGCCCGACCACAAGTAGCTAATCCGATGTTGACTCTAGAAACAGGGGGACAGATAGCTTCCCTTCCTTCCTCCGCCAAGCTCAGCAGCTGATGAGGCAGGGCCAGGTCTGAGGGGTTGCAGTCAACAGCCACGTTTAGCCGTGACGCGTTCATGTTTTATTCCTCAGCTCCTGAAGCAAGAAAGGCACCTGGCTAGCCTTGATCCTACCTTTTATCTGCCCGTCCACTACCACTACCGGGGCGCGACTGCAGGCACCAACGCAATAGACCTGCTCCACGGTAACAAAGCCATCCGGCGATGTGCCGTCGGCATCCAGCTTGAGCTCGTCAGCCAGGCGGTCGTAGATCAAGGGCGCTCCTCGGGCGTAGCATGCAGTTCCATAACAGACGGATAATCGGTGCTTACCAGATGGCTTGGTGCGAAAGGAGTCAAAAAAACTCACCAGGCCGTGGAGCTGGGATTCCGGCACCCCCGCGCGAGCTGCCAGTTCTGTTAGTAAGGATCGCGGGATAAAGCCTTGCTCCTCCTGTATTTGATTCAGGATATTGATTAGCTGCCTTCCAGGTTCGGGAAATTGCCCCCACAGCTCCTCCAGATATGTGGACATGTATGCTTCCACCTTTGCGAACAGAAAGCCCCTTCGGTATCGCCCATTCAAGTCAGCTCGGACGCCTTTTGGCCTCCTCGGTCGGGGCACGGCGCATACCCAGGACATAGCCGCAAATATGGACCAGGTCCAGGATGATAAGGACAACAAGCCTCCAGCTAAGACTTGAGACTACCGGGTAAAGCCCGGCCCCGAAAGGGAAGCAACCAGGATGACCGTGCCTGTCCCCGAGGAGGGGGCATTGACCAAAGCAGCGGCGCCCGGTCGGCTCCGTGCCAAAACGACCGCTCTCATTCGGCCTAACAATCAGCTCCTCGCGCCCCTCCTGGTATCAAAGGCTGCTTAGGCCTTGTCCGCTATAACACGACAGGCCCGCCCCCGGCTCTGAGGGCGGGCCTGTCGTGGCCTCTATCCCAGCCGCACTGGCTGAAGCGGAAAGGCAATACTAGGGAGCAAACAGCACCATCTTGCCCTTGGCAGCCATCTTCGCAGCCAATTCCTCCACCGGCCCGTACTCCATTACCTGGGCCTGGCAGTGCTGGACGCAGGCCGACTTCTTGC
>JACIYF010000220.1 GCA_014360065.1 Clostridia bacterium
AAACTGGGAAGCCTAGGGTTTTTTGTTATCAAAGGCAAGGTCAACGAGATGGAAAATCAGTTTGTAGATACAGTAAGGCAGAAGCTTGCAGAGGAAGCAGGGGCAGCGAAGTCGAGCGCTTCAGTGGTATAAGGGTTTGGGGGAGGTGAGAGGATGAAAAGCTTTGAGGTTGTTTTTCCAGAGAGAATAGAGCAAGCAGCTTCAGCTTTGAAGGATGCTGGTGAGGAAGGAAAAGCTATTGCCGGTGGCACAGCCCTCTTGGTACTTATGAAAAACAAACTTTATTCTCCCAAATACCTGGTGAGCTTAAGGAAAATCGATGAGCTCAAAAGACTGGCCTATACACCTGGCATCGGACTTACTATCGGCTCAGGCGTCACAGAACACGAGCTTGAGGCTGCCCCTTTTGTGAGAGACAAATTCCCCGTCATAGCTCAAGCTGCCCATGCAATCGGCAATGTCCGAATTCGAAATGTAGCTACCATTGGCGGCAACTTGGCTCATGCAGATTACCAGTGCGATCCTCCGGCTGCGCTAATAGCTATGGGTGCCGAGGTGAAGTTATATGGCCCCGATGGGGAACGTACTGTAGCCCTAGAAGACTTTTTCCTGGGTCCTTACGAAACTGTCTTGCGCCGTGGTGAGATTATCACCCAGATCCTGGTTCCGGATCCCCCTCAAGGTGCCAGAGGGCGTTATTTTAGATTTACTTCAGGGTCTGCTGCTGACCGACCTTGTGTTTCTGTTGCCGTATGCCTGGCATTTGAACAAGGAGTTTGCTCCTGGGTTAGGGTAGCGCTGGGGGCTGTAGCGCCAACACCAATACGGGTTAGGGAAATCGAAACCCTTTTAGAGGGAAAAGTTCCCGATCGCAGGCTTATAGATGAGGCTGCTCAGATTGCCAGTGCCTCCTGCGAGCCCCTTAGCGACACGCGTGGCACCGACTGGTATAAGAGAGAAATGGTCAGGGTCCTTGTCCAGCGTAGTCTCCAGAGCCTAATAAGCGATGCTGGATGCTAGCCTTGCTAGGGAGGTGGAGAGGTTGAGCTATCAGTACATTGGTCAGTCCCAGGTTAGGTCAGATGGTATAGAGAAGGTTACCGGGCGCGCTTCTTATGTTTACAATATGGAAGTTCCTAACATGGTTCACGCTAGAGTGGTACGTAGCTTGGTACCCCATGCCCGAGTTAAGAGCATCGATGTCAGCAAAGCAACTAAGCTCCCCGGGGTACTTCTAGTCTTTACTAGGGATGACATTGATGCCGGCATTTATCCTTTCTTTGGACCGGTCGTCCATGATCAGGCAGTTGTTGCAATCGACAAGGTGCGCTATGTCGGCGACATTGTAGCGGCGGTAGTTGCGGAAGATCCTGAAATTGCTGAGGAAGCCGTCGACTTAGTTGAGGTTGAATACGAGGAGCTGCCGGCGGTCTTCGATGCAGAAGAGGCCATAAAGCCTAGCGCTCCCTTGGTACACGAAAAGCTTAATCTTCCGCCTTGGGGATTCTCCGATGTTAGAGCCACACTCCATCCTGTTGAGGGGACCAACATAGTTAATCACTTTCGGGTCCGACGGGGCAATGTGGAGCAAGGTTTTGCGGAAGCGGATTACGTCTTCGAGGACACTTATCGGCTTCCTGCCGTTCAGCATTGCCCCCTGGAGCCCCATGCTACCATTGCTAGATACGAGGCCGACGGCAGTCTTACGGTTTGGTCGAACACCCAGACCCCATTTATAGTCCAAGCACAAGTAGCCCAGACTTTGGGCATTCCTCAGAATAGGGTCAGGATTATAGTTCCTTTTTTGGGTGGTGGCTTTGGGGCTAAAACTTACCCCAAACTCGAACCCTTGGTGGCAGTATTGGCTCTCAAAACCGGAAGGCCGGTTAAGCTGACCCTGACGAGGGAGGAAGAGTTCATAACTATTACCAGGCATGCCGCTACGGTATCAATAAAGACCGGTGTTAAGAAGGATGGAACCATAACTGCCCGGCAAACTAAGATTCTTTGGAATACCGGCGCCTATGCCGATATTGGCCCACGGCTGTCGAAGAACGCAGGTTACGCCTCTGTAGGGCCCTACCGCATTCCCAACGTTTGGGTCGATTCCTACTGCGTGTATACGAATATGCCGCCGGCAGGAGCGCTTCGAGGTTACGGCATTCCCCAGGTGTCGCTGGCCTACGAGACCCAAATGGACAAGATTGCTCGTGAACTCGGCTATGAT
>JACIYF010000221.1 GCA_014360065.1 Clostridia bacterium
CTGTCCTCGGCCCCGCCTCCGGGCTCGGTCTCGCCGACGTCTCGCGAGGCTCGCCCAAAGTCGCCTTGCGCCAGCATCCTCGGCATTTTCATGCTTCTTTCGGATGCACCGTCAAAGTATGGGTTAAACCGTTAAACCTCTACATATCTCTCGGCCAGCACCAGGGAGGCCACCAAGGCCAGGAGGGCTACGATGGAGGTGGCGACAAAGGAACTGACGTCCACCTGCTGGTAGGGAGCCGGTAACAATAGGGACGAATTGGTGAGTTCTACCTCAATGGGACCGAAAGCAAAAAGCAACCAATTGTGGATGGGGCTGGGCAGATAGAGCACACCTAAAAAGACCGTTCCAGTCACCAGCCACCCATAGCGGTGCACCGTCTTGCCAGCCAAGTAGGCAGCAAAAATGGTTGCCAGCATAAAAGCCATGGAAAGGACGTAAAGGACGTAGAATTTGAGGCCCAGAGAGAACACCTGCCAGATGAACTGGTTCCTGCCACCCATGGCCTGAATGTATGGTTCTAGTCCTGCCCAAAAGCGAGGGTCCAAGCTGGCGTAAGAATTTAAAACCCAGAAGGCCCCGGCCGCTGCCACCGCGGTCAGGATTATGAATTCGGTAATCACGGCCAGAAACTTGGCGCCCACGAATAATCCCCGGTGAAAGGGAATACTCATCAAGAGATAATGGGTATTCTCGGCCCATTCGGAGCGCAAAGTCAGAAAGCCCAAAACCACCACGCCCCAAGGAAGTACCGCCAGGGGTATGATGGCGAAGGGCAACGCTAGGCCCGGCTCTGTCCAGGTATGCATTTTGTAATTAAGGTAAACAAAGAGTATGCCCAGGAGGATTAGCATCAAGCCGATGCGGCGCTTGCCGGCCACCAAGTCTTTTTTGTAAATGCTGGCGAAGCTCTTAAAGCTGCTCATGTTCAATCACCTCCTTTAGCATCTCCTCGATAGTTTTGCCTTGGTCCCGGCGCAGGGCCTCCGCTTCCCCTTCCAGTACCACCTGGCCATGGGCGATGAAGACTACCTGGTCGAGGATGCCCTCCACCTCGCGAATCTCGTGGGTGGAGAACACAATGGTCTGCTCGCCCACCCGGTATTGCTGGAGCAGGCCCTCCAAGATTTTTCCCCGGGAGACCACATCGATGCCGGATAAGGGTTCGTCCAGGAGCAAGAGCGGGGCCCGGCGGGCCATGATCAGGGCCAGCTTGAGCCGGGCCCGCATGCCCCGAGAAAGAGTGCCCACCATCTTGTCAGGCGGCAGGTTCATAAACTGGAGCAGTTCCGCTGCCGCCTGGGGTTGAAAATCAGGGAAGTTTTCGGCCATGAAATCGGCCATTTGCTTCACCGTCATCCAGGAGTAGAGACAATCGATCTCGGGCAGGTAAGCCACTAGCGATCTGGACTCTAATCCTGGGGGGTGGCCCAGGATCCGGGCGCTGCCAAAGGAAGGGCGGAGCAGGCCGGCCAGGATCTTCAATAAGGTCGATTTGCCGGCGCCATTGGGTCCAAGCAGGCCTATGACTTGGCCCAGGGGGAGGCGAAGGGTCACCCCATCCAGGGCGCGGCTGAGCCCAAAGCGTTTGCCAAGATTATCGGTTTCAACTGCATACTGCAAATCTCGTATCCTCCTTCCAGAATATGGTACCCAAGCTTAGAGGTTACAGATTAGCTGGGGGCCAAGTCAGAGCTTGCGACTAAACATGGCCGGGTTACCTGCCGGGTCGGTGGGAGCCGGGCCGGTAGCCTGGCCAGAAGAGTTACGGTTGGGGTTGGGGTGGGGGTCGGGGTTAGGAACGCCGGGGGCGCTGCTCGTTTGCCTGAGGAGGTGGATGATCTCCTCCAGGGAAAACCCCAGCCCGGCCATTTCTTCCAAGAACCGCGCCGTGCGGCTCCGGGCCAATTGGTTGCGAATGGCAGCGATGATCTCTGGATCTTCAGTAATGAACGTTCCTTGGCCGCGCTTGGTTACCAGGATTCCTTCTCTCTCCAGCTCTTGGTAAGCCCGTTGCACCGTGGTAGGGCTTAGGTGTAGCTCGGCCGCCGTCTCCCGTACTGAAGGTACCCGCTGGCCGGGCGGCAAGGACTTCCGGGCCACGGCGAAGCGGATGCCATCCATGAGCTGGAGGTAAATGGGCACGGCGCTATCAAAATCAATGGTGAATGGCAATAACTTGCCG
>JACIYF010000222.1 GCA_014360065.1 Clostridia bacterium
TCTGTTGGGGGAGCGGCTTTGTCTTGGTCCGGCCTTGTAGCTGGCCTTTCCTTCCCACCACGAGACTCCTGACCAGCCCTATTGCTATCATCATTACCACCAGGATATGTTTGACGGTCAGGATCTTAGAGTAGGTATTGCCCATACGAAAGAGGCCCTCAAAAGCCGGGTTATGCTTGGCCAGGAACACTCCACTGAGTATGAGCACCACCATACTCACGTACACAAGTTTAGTCAGCCGCCGCTGAAAAATATCCATGAACTTCTTCATCTCGGCGCCTGGCCCCAGTAGCGTCCTGGCTACAGGCACTAGGATAATGCCGGTCGTAAACAAGCCTCCGAACCAGATGACGGTAGCCAGGTCGTGCAGAAATTTCATCAGCCCATATACCGGTATCATACCCCTTCCTCCTTTGTTGCCGTCCTGTCTGAATGAGACTTCATTGAACACCAAACTGGAGCCAGCCGGGACAGCGCAGAACTCAACCCGGCTTCAGCTGTAGGGCAAGCGCTCGCCAAAGCGGCCGAAGCAGCGGAGTTAATTATGACTATCCTGGCAAGGCTCTTCATACGCAGCCAGAAATTTGTCCAGCCGGGAGCGGTTGGCCTTAATGGTACGAACCCAGTCCTTTAAGAGGGCCTGGCCCGCTTCCGTCAGTTCGTACACCCGCTTCGGGGGACCTTGGGAACCCTCTTCCCACACCGATACAACCATCCCCTGCTCTTCCAAATGGCGAAGGGTCCGGTAAAGAGTCGCCATATCCGCGGAAGTACCTTCAAACCCGAAAGCCTTGAGCTTTTCCATTAGTTCATACCCGTGAGCCCTTTCCTCCCTCAAAAAGAGAAGCAGGCAGGGCTCCATAAACCTCTCCATCCGCCCTACTGCACCTGGCCCGTACCGCCGACCGTCTCTGTCCTGCAAGCAAACAGCTCCTTCCCGCCTATGCTTCATAATCAAGTCATGCCATCAACTATACGTGTCATAGCTATATACCATACGCATATAGTTCTCAGTACTATAGTAAGGCATTATATAGAAGTTGTCAACGGTATGACTGTTGTGGCGGACCTGATAAAGAATTGCCCAACCTGCTGACTGCTTTTCGTTCTGCCAGACGGCGCTTGGGTCTGGCTCAGGGTTGGCCAAGAGCTTGGGCGGGGCGGTGATGTCGTATTTCTCAAGGTAGGGAAAGAGCAGGTTTTCTTTTCGGCTGTAATGCTTATCGATTTCCCCCAGGCGCTCTACGGCGTCGGCTAAGCGGTGGAAGGCCTCCAGGCTTTCTTCTTTGGCTTCTCCGCCAAGAAGCTTAAGGGCAGGCTTGATTTCCTCATCGATAAGTTTCTCAAGAGCCCGGTTCTCCTGCTTGAAGGTATGTTCCGGATGGCCCGGCGTTTCCTCGGGCTTGCCCGGACGGTGAATGTCGGTAATCGCCCCCTTAAACACAGCAGCGTGAACATCGCATAGCCGCTGAACTTCGGAAACCGGCATTCCTTCCATGATCAAGTTTTGTTGCATCTGGGCAATCTCTTCGGCCGAGACCCCCTCGATCAGCTTAGCAAACTGCTCCTTCACCTCATCTACGCTGCGCCCCCGGTGCAGATCCATAATCAGTTCCTTCAGCACTTTTTTTTCCGATACTCCTGATTGTTGATCAGCTCGGTCATCGTACTCCCCACCTTAATTAGTGGCATTTTATGCATAGGAATTAAATGCCATAATTACTATCACTATAGTTGGGATCGGTAACCCTTCTTATCTTAGCGCATTTGATACTTTTACCATACCCCGCTGCTGCCAGCCTATTCGACCTGCGCAAAATATGCCCCCTTGACACCATGGCCGAATATCGATATGATATATATCTGAACGATATATTGCCGTAGTGGGGAAGTGCAAAGCCATGGAGCACGTCATCCTTGGTTTTCTGACCATGGGAGACATGACTGGATATGATATCAAGAGGCTTATGAGCATCAGCACGTCGTTTTTCTATGATGCGAGCTACGGGAGCATCTATCCTGCCCTCAGGAAGCTAGAAGAAAGAGGGCTTGTAAAGTCCAGCGAGGCAATAGAAAGCGGGCGCCTCAGGAAGGTCTATTCTATCACTGATGAAGGGCGCGAGGAGTTTCTCCGGTGGCTTGGAGGGCCAC
>JACIYF010000223.1 GCA_014360065.1 Clostridia bacterium
CGATCAGCCTGCTCCGTTTGAAAGGAGTGCAGAATATTGCCGCGGGCTTAAGGGAGTTGGCCTGGAATAAAGGATACGCCGCGGCGCTGATTGATGCTTGAAATGAATATCTTCACCTTTGCTTCTCCTTATGGTTAAATCTTTTCCTTTGGTCGGCTTTTGAGCAGCTCCTCTTCGGTTTGCTTTTTTGTGGTAAGTTTCCGGCGTAACAAAATATGAGTAGTCCTTTTTGGTCGGTCGGCTAAATCTTTTAGCTGAGGGAAGTGGTTATTTTTTCAGGGACTTTGACGATCCCGTGGGCTCTTTCTCGGTCCCTCAGCGAATCTGCGCCTCCGGCCTAGCCGGGGAGGTCCGGGCCGAGTTCTTGGCGCATCAGCCCAAGCAGCAGTTGGTAGACCTGCCGGGTAAGTGGGCCCGGCTGCCCGCTACCAACGGTCCGGTCATCCACCACCACCACCGGCATGACCTCGGACAGAGTCCCCGACAAAAAGACCTCATCGGCAGCATAAAGCTCATCCACATAAACCCGCCTCTCCTCCACTGCCAGGCCAGCAGCGCGTACCGCTTCCAGGATAGCCGCTCGGGTAATTCCTGGGAGAATGTTGTTGTCGAGGCTAGGAGTTATGATCACACCATCTTTGACCAAGAAGATGTTGGTGCTAGAGCCCTCGTTGACCGTGCCACTTTCCTCGCAAAAGATGGCTTCGTAAGCTCCCTGGCGTTTGGCCTTTTCCTTGGCCAGAACGTTGGGAAGGAGGTTGATGGATTTTACCCGGCACCAGCGCCAGCGGATGTCGGGGGTAGTTATGACTTTTACCCCTTGCTCCCGATATTGGGGCGGCGCCAAGTGGGCGGCCTGAACCATGGCCAGCACCGTGGGCTGAGGAGATTCCGGAAAGGCGTGGTTACGCTCGGCCGGACCGCGGGTGACTTGGATATAAATCTGGGCCGGGTTCAACCCCGATCGATGGGCTTCTCCGGCCAGCCCTCGCGCCACTTCTGCTAGCTCCGCCCGGCTGAGGGGTAGCTCCAGCTCGATGGCCTCTGCGCTCTTTTCCAGGCGCTCCAGGTGGGCCTCGAGCCGAAACAAGCGGCCCTGCCAGCACCAAATTACTTCATATATTCCATCACCGAACAGAAAACCCCGATCCTGGACCGAAATCTTAGCCTCCTCCAACTCCTGCATGCACCCATTGAGGTAAACTAACCGCATCCCATTACCCCCTCTGCCCAGTTTTATACCCAGCTCGCCCTTAGCTTTTGTTGCCAACTTCTGCCGGTACCCTTAAATTAATTCCGTGTGGCACTCTACCACTTCCAAGTCCCTTTGGCTCTCCAAATACCGGAGTACAGAGCGTAGGGAGCGATCGGTATAGGCGGATTGGTTGCTGACGGTAACGATGGCCAACAAAGCCCGCTGCCAAACATCCTGATGATCGATTTCAGCAACGGAGACATTGAAGCGTCTTCTTATCCTTTCGATGGTGCCCTGCAAAACCCGCCTCTTATCTTTGAGGGAAAAGGATTGGGCAATATGGAGCTCCACCTGCAGTATGCCTACCACCATTAGCATTACCTCCCCTGGCTTTTACCGGTTTGGATAGGGCCTAAAAGGCGGGTTTTAAGCATAGCCTGTTGGTAAGAATTATATTCTTAGTATCTATCCTTAACAAGTAATTGCCGACCTCCAATGTATCTTGATATTTCATTTGCCTCAGCTTTCCTGGCTCGGCAGGCGCTCAGTGGCCAAGTGATAACAGCGGCCTACTTCCAGCTCAGTCGTCCAGGATGCTACGTTAAAAGTAAATGTTACTTCGCTATGACTTAATCTGCCCTCATACTGGTCGGTACTTCATATTTTATATGTAAAATTTTGCGGTCTCGAGCAGGAATATCTTTATTGATGGCGAAATAACTGAAAATAGTAGTTAGGATATCGACGCATGTGATTGAAATATCAAGCTGAGAGAAGGTCCCCGGCTTGCCCAGTAATCGCCAAGGGTAGCCGGAGGCCCGAGGTATACGGAGGAAAGCCTCTGCAGGCTTAGGCAAGTAGACTTGCGGGAAGCCCAAGGGTCGAGGGTCTCGTATAGTCTGGATAACTGTCTATTTGAATTGCTGAGA
>JACIYF010000224.1 GCA_014360065.1 Clostridia bacterium
GGATTCGTTTGTCCTGGCGCTGGCGGCCGAGGTGCAGGGACCGATCGTGACCGGCGACCCGGAAATCAGAACTGCGGCTTCCCGGATGGGAATCGCTGTCATTTGGATCGGCCCTGATGATCAGGGTTTAGCGAATTCGCCTCCCCGGTCGTAGAGCCCGGGGTTAGCAGCAGCGGGACGGTTCGATACGCTAAAGAAGTCAAAGCCCTGGAAGGGAAGATTGACGGTGACGGCGGAGAAAAGCCTTGATTATGCTTTCTTGCTGCACATGGACCACCAGCTGCCAGCAGCGCTCCAATAACGCGGCCTTAGGCCACTCCACATAGCATCAGGCAAGGAACCAATTGGTGCTCCTTAGTGATCTTGCTGATTGCTCCGATGGTCTCGATCTCCGTATTGACGTGCGCGATGCTGGTCAAGGCAGCGTCTTGGTGAGCAGCCTTTGAAGGGCGGGGACTTTTTCGCAAGCAGAACGGTATCCAGTTGGTGAGAAACTGTCCTCAGCGGTGGGGAGCTTGACGGGGACGTAGCTAAACGCCCGACAGGCTTTCGGCTAGATAACCTCCAGCTCCGACAGCATCCGCGTCTTCCCATCAATAAAAACAATCAGTATGCACCAGGGCTAGACTCTTGCCCGGCTGGTTGGGCGGCCCGCTGGGCCGCACTAATCCAGGCTACCTGGAAGTATCCGCTCGCGGACAGGTTTGCCGGCAAAAGCTAGTCCCCGAGCTTTTCTGGCCGGGTGAAGGCGGTAAAGACCTTCCCTTCCTGTCCAGGGGCGGTCGCCGGCCGCTAGCCCAGCCAGCCGGCTCGCGGCCCCCGCGGCTAGCTGGACTACCGGGTGACCATATAGGCATGGAATGGCTTTTGAATGGCTTTAGTAGCTATTGTTTTTGGGCCAATGCTGTGGTCAGCAGTTCGGCAATCTTGGCTTTGCTGGGGACGTGCCCGGAAATCAACACCTTTTCACCTACCACCAGCGCCGGAGTAGCCATCGCTCCATAACTCATGATGTGCTTCATGTCGGTGACCTTCTCCACCGTTGCCTCTATACCCAGCTCCTGCACTACTTGGCGGCTTAAGGCTTCCAGTCGCTGACAGTTGGCGCAGCCTGAACCCAAGGCACGGCCAAAAGGTTGCCGGGCCCGGCGTAGCGGACTAGGAAGTCCTGGGGTGCGTAGCCGTGGATGAAGCCGCCGATGGCGATGCCGATGACCACGAATAGCCATACTCGCTTGAGGATATCCCGGACGTAGTTTAGGGCGTAGTCGAATCGTTCTCTCCAGGTCATGGCCGCCACCTGGCCCGATTGTCCCACGGCGATCTGGTAGACGAAATCTTCCACTTCCCTTTCCAAATGCAAGCGCCCGATCGCAAAACCGCCCACGATGGCCACCAGGACGCCGGTGGCAATGTAAAGGAGGGCAATTTTCCAGCCAAACATCCCCAAAAGCAGGACTAAGGCTACTTCATTTACCATGGGCGAGGAGATGAGAAAGGAAAAGGTCACCCCCAAGGGCACCCCTGACTCTACAAAGTCGATGAACACCGGGACTGCTGAGCAAGAACAGAAAGGGGGTTACAATTCCTAGCAAAGCGGCCAAGATGTTGCCGGCATACTGGTGCCGGCGGCTCAGAATGGCCCGGGTTTTTTCGGGAGGGAAAAAGCTGCGGACCACCGAAACCGCAAAGATAATGACGGCAAGCATAATTAAGATCTTAATGGTGTCATAAATAAAGAAATGGAGCGCACTGGCCAGATGGGTATCGGGCTCCAGGCCTAGAAGTCGGTAAACTACCACATCTGCCAACCAATTGAGCACAGCCCCCACCCCTTGCTACTCCAGTTTGCTAATAATTATCATATTAGCATATACTAATATAGTAGTCGTACTGAAAGTACTTGTCAAGGTCGACCTCGGCGACTGAGGTATTGAAAGTCCTACCAGAAATAGAAAATAAGCTGCCTAAATGGAAGCATGGCTGGAGAAAAGGGTTGGTTTAAGGATTTGCCCTACCTTGGCTTTCAACTACCAACCCACTGCCCATGCCTGACACACAAATGTGGTCA
>JACIYF010000225.1 GCA_014360065.1 Clostridia bacterium
GGTGCTGGAAAGCCCGGGGGTGTTTGATCGGATTATCCGAGCCTGTGTGGAAAAAGGGGCATGGTGCCTTTATCGCTTGGAGGCTGAAGATAGCGCCGGACCCAGCGAGTTGTATGACCAGAAGAGGCCTGTTCCTATGGCCGTCGATTTGACCCAGCCAGGCTACGGACTGGTCACCCCGTCGGGTGCAGCTCAGCGTGGGTGGACTGAGACTGAGAAGGTCGACCCCACCCGCATGGGTGAGGCCGTGATCTACAGAATTGAATCAAGCGGTCCGGCTACGGCTGAGCAAGTGCGAGAGGAGATTGCCCAGCAATACGGGGAAGTTTCTCCTCAGGATTGGCAAGATACTATAACAACTATGCTAAAAAAGGGCCAGCTTTACGCCTACCGGGGAGAACCACACCAAGAGGAGAAGCCGGAACTAATCTATGGACCCGCGGCCACCCTGTATTCCCCCGCGCCAGAGGATGTCCTGATCACGCCAGCTGAGGCAGCTAGACGGGGATGGACCACAACCCCTCACCAGCCGTTTAGGCTCACAGGCAAGGATGGAGCCAAGAAGATCCTGCCGCTCCTTCGTCGCCTAGGCGGCATTTACGATCGGGGTGCTACCTCTACCATCACTAGCTTGGATTTAGTGGACCTAGAGCTGCCCCATGGGGGAAAGCTCCGGCTCCAACTAACCGAGGTGCCTCCGGACTCAATGCGATGCCTGGGTGAGTTGTTTGAGACCTTGGACGGCCTGGTGCAACCAGGCGACGGTACCGAAGCTGATCTAGAAATTGATGAACCCGACGACAATTGCCTGCTCATTAAGGAACTAAAAAAAGCCCAGGAACCAACGAAGCCGGCGGGTGAGGTATAACCCATGGCCAAGCGGAAGGCAACAGGTGATATGGAGCTCGCCAAGGTCCTAAGGTCGCGGATTCGCCCGCTCTTATCTACCGCTCCCTGGGTTTTGCGCGTCACCGAATACAAAGATAAACCCATACCGGTGCTGGTGGTCAAGGAGCGATTTTGGCCTGAAAGCAGCCCCAATAACGGTAACGGACTCCCTAAAGCCGTCCTTAGATCCCGAGGGCAGATATACGGCCAAGCCCTGCGGCGCTGTTTACCCATCATTCGGGCTATTGTCTGTCGCGTGGCTGATCCCAATGGCATACCCCTTGACCTGCACCGGTTCATCGCCAACGGGCGGATTGAGTTTCGCGGCAACCTGCCATTGGATGAGGAGGCCGGCGCCAAGCTAGGCTTGATTTTCAAGCTCCAGGAGCGGCTGAGGGATATGGATCGGGCCGAGCTTATCGCCTGGCGAGTGGAGCGGTTCAGCCGCGAAGAAGCGGTTTACTGGTTGACTCGGGCCACCCAGTACGGCCAGGCGGCCAACCGCTGGGCTCAGACCGGCATGCGCATCATGCTGGCGGGCCAGCCTGGGGACAAAGCAGTTTTGGAGATGTTGGACAAACTGCGCGGATAGTCAAGGAGAGATCTCAATATGCAATCAGGCCAAGGAAACGACCTCCGCCTTATTGAAGCTGGTTTTCCCTGTCATCAAGTTGGCGCTGAAACCCAGCGGGAACGCGACACTGGCAAGGCACCTCCCACCCACCGGCTCCACGTCTGGTGGGCCAGGCGGCCGCTAACCCCGAGCCGCGCCGCCGTTTTGGCCTCCCTTCTGCCCGCCGGCACCGACCCCGACTGGTTTCTGCGCCAGCTTGGCATCGAAAAGGTGGTGGCTCTGGTCAACGGGGAACCATGGGCATTGGACGAGAATCTTACTGAGCGCGTTGAGCGGAACGCCTTAGGAGAAGAGAGACTTAGAATCGATGCTACAGTCCTTAGGGCGCTTCAACGTGAACAACTGGCAAGGGAGGACCACAGGAGACTGATTGAAAGGTTAGTTTCTAAATACCCTCCCTTCGCTGGACATCCTATCATCGAAAAATGGCAGGAGCTTAGTAAACCAATTCCTGAGCCATTGCCGGGTGAGGGTAACGTTCTTACTGTCGAACGAAGGGCTGCTGACCCAGCTTGGTTTAAAACGTTAATGGAGC
>JACIYF010000226.1 GCA_014360065.1 Clostridia bacterium
GTTTAAAACTCATGGGAATCCTCCTTTCGGGTTTCGCATCTAAGATTATCTCTTCGAAAGGAGGATTTCCTTTTCCTTCCTCAGCTTCACTCCCAGAATCATCAGAATCATCAAACTGGGGATTCGCCAGGATCGCGAGTCGTTGACAATCTACACAGAAAGAGGCTATGAGTAAAAAGATGGGCGAGGCGGGTGCGCGCATGGTTTTTCTCGGCATCGAGAGCGTCACCCAATCGGTTCTAGATAGCTATCGCAAGGGCATCACCGCCAGCCTTGCCCGGCAAGCGGTAGAGCTGCTGAAAAAGTACGGCATCCGGGTATGGGCCAGCTTCGTGATCGGCGACCTGGTCGATACTCGAGAGACTATCCGAAAGACAGTGGAATTTGCCCGTAGCCTGGAGCCGGATATTGCCGAGTTTAGCATTCTTACCCCTTTCCCAGGAACCCAGCTGTTTGAAAAAGCCAGGGCCTCATCTCAAGCTTCGATTGGTCTCGCTTTGATGGCGCCCACGTCACCATGAAAACCCCGCACCTGACTCCGGGCCAGATTGCCAAGGAAACCATCCGCGCCTACCGGCGCTTCTACCTGCGCCCATCCCGGCTCAAGCAGGTGGCCGCCAGCCTCAGGCTAATGGTGCCCCGGAACTGGCTTGAGCCAACTGCTGCTAGGTCGGGCTAGCCTGTGCCTGAAGGGGTTCCCTTACCTCCCTTGAACCGGAGATAGAAAGGAAAGACATGGCCGATAGTGGTGGAAGCCCCGCTCAAATACACCGCCGCCAGGGGGAGAATGAAAAACGAGAGCGGCTGTAGCCATGGCCAAGAGCCCCTTGGTGATGTCATAGAAAGCGGTCAGGGCTGCCGGGTAGAACCCGAGGCTGCGCGCCACGTTGGTAACCCCGGGATTGCCGTCCCCTACGGTTCGTATATCCTCTTCTGTAAGCCATTTGCAGATAAAATAGGCAGGCAAGAACGAGCCATAAGCGTATCCCAGGAGGATCGGAAGGATTAGACCTACCACCGATGGGCCTCTCCCTCTTGAAGTAACTTCATCTGATTTTCTACCTCCTGGTTCGGCTTGGCCGTATGAGGCACGCCTCTAAGCGAAATAGTTGGAGGGAGCTCCAGCCCCCTCAGGGTAGAGAAGAAAGAGAAGTACGATTCTGGCAGCCGATTACCGCATCTTGTCTCAGCGCAGGTCGTGCGTTATCCCAAGCTGCTCCTCGCTGACACACCGGTCCTGGATCCCCAGCTCCTCCAACCGAACCATGAGCGCTTCCCAGGACACATCAAATATCTCTTTCAACCAGCCCAGCTCACGGGCAAGAAGTGGCTCTCCATGCGGGCTAAGTATCCGTGCCTCGTTCCGTACCCACTGCTCGGGCATGAGAAAGTTCTTGGCGAACCAGTCGGCCTCTCGATCGAGGCCGTACCAGTTCTGGGCCGCTTTGAGTTCAGCCTGAAGTCCAAGGAGATATGGTCGAGCTCGTGGGCGGCTGTCCACCTCAGGCGTGGTGAAAGCCGGAGCCTGGCCGGCAGTATTACGAGATAGCTGTCCATCCTGGCATCGTGGTAGGGCAGCCATCGCCTTTTAGGTGCGTGAAGACTACCTCGGCCCGCCGGGAAAGGCGTTCGACGGCATCCACTGGAGGGCGCGAGACGCCGAACTCAACTAGAGCGTCCAAAGAATTTCTAGCTACTTTGATGTTCCTTGACTGAAGCCCTGCTTTCCTGACCTTGGTGTCCTTTCCAGTTCGTGTGGCCTGGGAGGCAGCTTTTCAAGAGTTCCTGCGACGATGGGGGAGCTATCTAGCGGGCGGAGGTAGGAACAGGCGATTTAGAGTCGAATCTAAAACAAACTGAAGGGGTAAGCTAAGTAGCAAGCAAGATGCTCGATAACGTTTCTGCAGCTTGGGCGGGACAGAACTTGCCGGGTATGGGGTGTGAGTGATGCGTGCTTTAGATGCTGTTTGGGATTCTGGTCCGGTACAAAAGCAATACGCGTGCCGCGAGGCATGGGAACAGTTTGTTCGTCATGGCAATACTCCAA
>JACIYF010000227.1 GCA_014360065.1 Clostridia bacterium
TTGGAGAATTGTCAAAGCGGTTTTAGCCAAAAGATTCTTGGTTTACTGCCAGGCGGTATGTAGCTAAACCTACGATAACCCAGGTTAGGTATCTTGGGCTAGGGGCCTTAAGCTAGCACCCTGAAGGCTGTAAACTGTAGAGTTGGAACCGGTTGTTCTTTTGTTCACAAGAGACCATGGTTGTTAAGGAGGGGGAAGCGTGCCGGCTGATGCTAGTATCACTAAGACCTGGGAGAAGTTTGTTAGTGGTGGGGAGCTGGTTCCAGCTGGGGTTCGCTCTCAGGTGGCCGGCTCTTGGCAGAGGTGCCTGCAAAGCCGAGTCAATCCTGACAATGGTTGCTGTGACCACATTTTGGGATCCGACCAACTGCAGGATTTGCGCGAGGAACACCGTGGTTTAATCAATATCGCTAGGCCCTTCATGACCTACCTATATGAGTTTTTCAAAGGTTCTGGTTACATTGTAGTACTCTGCGATGAGCACGGTTATGTGCTGGACATATTTGGTGATAAGGATACCTTACGCAAGGCGGCCCGAGACCTGAATTTCATTCCAGGAGCAAGCTGGACCGAGCTAAGCGTGGGGACCAACGCCATCGGCACCGGGTTGGTACTCAAGCGGCCGCTGCGGGTGGACGGATCGGAGCATTATTGCCGTAAGCATCATGCCTGGACCTGCTCGGCCGCTCCTATTTTCGATCCGGCTGGCCGGTTGATCGGAGTGCTGGACCTATCTGGCCCCTCCACGCAAATCCATCCCCATACCCTCGGCATGGTAGTAGCCGCTAGTGAAGCTATTAGGGAGCAGATGCTGACTCGTCAGAAAAACCGGGAATTAGCTTTGGCCAACCAGCGCCTAGTTAGCATAATCGAGACCATGTCCGATGGGGTAGTGGCCTTTGATGAGCATGGGGTAATCACTCAACTGAATCCTGTAGCCGAACAGATCATGGGCAAAAGAAGCCGGGAGCTGGTGGGAAGCTCGGTTAGGAGCATCTTCGGGAATCAAAAGTGGTTTATCGATCAGCTCCTCGATAGGCACGAAGCTTGCCATGACCTGGAGGTCATGGTAGAGACGAGCAAGGGCCTGGTCCATTGCCGCGCCTCTGCTAGCCCGGTCTTGGACGACCAGGGTGTGTTGAGCAGCGGGCTGATCCTCCTGCGCCCGATTGAGAGGGTGCAAAAGCTGGTCAACCGTTTTAGCGGCAGCCAGGCTGCTTTTCGTTTCGAGGATATCATCGGAAACAGCCAGGAGATTCAGGAGACCGTTCGGTTGGCTTCCATGGCGGCCGCCACCAATTGCAACGTACTCTTGCAAGGGGAAAGCGGCACCGGCAAGGAGCTTTTTGCCCAAGCCATTCATAACTGTAGCTCTCGCCGCAAAGGCCCCTTTGTGGCGGTGAACTGTGGGGCCATTCCCGGGGAACTGCTAGCCAGCGAGCTGTTCGGTTACGAAGAGGGAGCCTTTACCGGCGCTAAACGCGGAGGCCGGCCGGGCAAGTTTGAACTGGCCTCTGGCGGCACCCTTTTCCTGGATGAAATCGGGGATATGCCCCGGGAGCAGCAGGTAGCCCTCCTGCGGGTGCTCCAGGAGAAGAAGGTTACCCGCCTAGGCGGTGGAAAAGCGATCCCTGTGGATGTCCGGATCATCTGCGCCACCAATAAGGACTTGCTGGAAGAGGTGGAGCAGGGGAACTTCCGGGATGACCTATACTACCGGGTAAACGTAATTACTATTAACATACCTCCTTTGCGCCAACGAGCGGAGGATATCCCGTTGCTGTTCAAATATTTCCTCGAACGGACCTCGAGAGAGCTGGGGGTTGAGCCTAAACCAGTTGATCCCGAGGTGATAGATTGCTTACAACGATACTATTGGCCCGGCAATGTCCGACAGCTTGAGAACGTGGTAGAGAGGATAGTTAGTATAGCTGGGGATGGTTCCATCGACCTGGCCTACCTGCCGGAAGAGATTCGCAACTACTCCCGGTCCCCGGCAGT
>JACIYF010000228.1 GCA_014360065.1 Clostridia bacterium
GCCAAAGCACCGGATCCTTCGTTTGTACCGCCTGCACCGCCCGGCGCAAAAAATCCCATTCCTGCTCGCTCAACCCTTCTCCCCGAACCAGCCGGCCTAGCACCTCATAGTACTGGAGGGTCAAGCTGGGATCAAATTGAAAGGCGCCTGCCCGGTTGGTCAATGCTAACAGGTCGCAGACTTCTACCGGGTCAATTTGCATAGGGGTGGCGGTAGCCAACCACAGGCTGCGGGCTTTTGGGCGCAGGAAATCGCGGACTGCTGAATAAAGGTAACCGTAGTCCGGGTGAGCGCCAGGTCCGGCAGCTGGGTTGCGGCGCCGCAGCGCGTGGGCCTCATCCACCAGGGCAATGTCAAGCGCCTCCGCATCCTGAAGAGCCTGAGCCCGTTCTTGGCGTGCCAAAAGGCCCGTGGACATAATAACTAAATCGGGTTCGTAGATGGAAGTAGCCGGGCGATTACTTTGCGTAGGCCAAATGTACTCGTGGGCAATATCCGGCCTAGTCTGCACCCGACCAAAGGGCAGCAGTACCCGAGAAGCCATTTGCCGGTGCCACTGCCGGGTCAGGCTGGCCGGGGCTGCCACCAAGATGCGCTTGACCAGGCCAGAT
Organism: Clostridia bacterium; assembly: GCA_014360065.1. Lineage (NCBI taxonomy): Bacteria > Bacillati > Bacillota > Clostridia > Clostridia bacterium. Next base: position 612 of record JACIYF010000228.1, read on the forward strand.
AAGTACAGTGAGCGAAATGCTAAGCCAGCCTCAATGGTCTTGCCCAGCCCCACCTCGTCACACAACAAGTAGGAAAAGGGCCAGCTTCCCACCAGCCTCCTCACCACCACCGCCTGGTGCGGCCAGGGTGCCACCGGGGCCGTCTCCATCCCCACCAAGCGCCCACCTGGAAGCTTAGGACCATCCCTCAGCACCGCAAATTGCAGCCGCTCCAGGGCGCTGGGTGGTCTCACCGGCTTGGGGCTGGCCGTGCTCCCGTCAACCTCCGCCGGGCAGGAAACCCCCTCCGCCAATCGAATCAGGCGCCGGTGCACTGCTTCCGGCAAGGTTAGAACTGGCATATGTGGAACCTGGTTCATCCACAGCTTGTCAAAAGCTGCGGCGGCCTCATCCACCCGCCGCCGGTCCCTCTCTCCCCACCAGTCACAATGGACATCAATGTTTTCGGCGTTGAGAACCAGGGCTGTCCTGGATTCGTTAAGGGTACCAGCTCCGTAAAGGCGGTGGCCGAATTGGTCGTAAAGGATGAACCACTTCTCATGCACATAGCCGTCATCAACCGCATCCAGGGGTAGCGGCTCTCCCGTCTCCCGGTGGACCCGGAAGGCTACCCGTACCTCCAAGTAACCGTGGGCCACCATCCAGGCCAGCAGAGTTACCCCATTTTGAATTCCTTCCGGCCAGGACTCGGGGTGCTCCAGCTCACCATTCAACCTGGCCGCCAGCCGCTCCTTGTCCCCAGCCAAGATAGCCTTGACGTCATCTGGTTCTAAGTCAGCGCCAACAATGAGGCGCATTTTACCCTGGCGGCCCACAAAAGTGGAGAACCCCTGCGAAGCAGCTGCTAAGGACGAGGAACGAAAATACCCAGCCACCCGGTCATAGCGGACCGCAAGCCGCAAGGCCGGTATGTAAAAGTCGTGGAGAATGTTCACCGGCCGCCCATCAATAACCGTCGAAGAGGTCTTGTAGGAAAGGCGCCATGGGTAGGAACACAGGCCCTTCTGCTCGGCAGCAACTTCAGCTGGCTTGGTCATGGCTCCTCCCACCCTTTAACTGCTAGCTAGCTTAAGGCCAAAGCGGATGGCCTCCGCTTCCCGCCGTAGTCTATCGTCGGCCATCTCTCCAGCCCAGACCGAGAGCAAATCCAGGATCACCTGCTCCCGCCCCTCGGCATGTTGCCCTAGGTAAGCCCGAGCCACCGGCACATCCCCTTCCCGGTAGGCTAAGATTAGGCCCTGCAGGATGTCCCACTCGGTTTGCGGCCTCTCCATGCGCCGCTGATTGCGCTCCTCCGGCCGAGCTAGGCGCAGCTTGGAACCACGGCGAATCAACGGCGCGTAGTAGCCCGTATCCTCAT
>JACIYF010000229.1 GCA_014360065.1 Clostridia bacterium
CTGCTCCCGGGCGAACCTACTTTGACAAGGTACTTGGCAATAGAAAGGTTCTCATTATGTTAGACGAGCTGGCCCAGTACGCGGCTCGGCTGGAAGCTGCCCGGCCCGATGGCGCCAACCAGCTGGCGGCTTTCCTGATGGCGCTTAATGGCTATGTCCGCAACCACGCCGGCATGGCGGTGGTACTTACCTTGGCCAGCGCTGCCGATGCTTTTTCCCGGCAGACCGAGCACTTAGCCCGGCTCATCAGCCAGGTGCGTGGGGAAGAGGTAAATGAGGACGACGCCCTAGGAATCGGCGAAAGGGCGGTAAGAGGTGTGGCCAGCGTGGTGGCTCGCGATGCCGTGCAGGTTACTCCCGTCCAAGCCACAGAAATATCCTCGGTACTCGCTAAGCGCCTGTTTACCACCATCGACCGGGAAGCTGCCAAGGCCGTAGCTGGAGCCTACATGGAAATGTACCAGCGTAATGCCAGCTGGTTGCCGGAAGAGGCTTCCAGAGAGGATTTCAGGGGCCGGCTGGTGGCCAACTATCCGTTCCACCCTACTTTGGTCGACTTCCTCAACAAGAAGCTGGCCAGCGCTGAGAACTTTCAGGGTACGCGAGGGGTTCTCCGGGTACTGGCTTTGGCTGTTCGGACCCTGTGGCACAAGCACCAAGAAGTGCCCATGATTCACGCTTGCCACTTGGACCTACGTTCCGAGCGAGTGGTCAACGAAATCTTGGGCCGAACCGGAAGTTCCGACCTGATGCTAGTTCTCAATGCCGATATTGGCAGTGTAGATACTGGAAGCCTTGAAGGGGGCCAGAGCAACGCCGAGCTGGCCGACCAACGGAACCCTCATCCCGAGGGGCACCCCCTCTACGAGTATACCTGGAAGACAGTCTTCCTTCACAGCCTGGTGGGCCGTGAAGAGGGCCTCGGCTCAAGAATCTTCGGCCTAACCGAATCTGAAGCCTTGCTGTCGGTGTCCTTCCCTGGGTTGACGCCTCCCCAGGTGCGGACGGCTCTGGAGGAAATCAACCAAAGCGCCTTTTACCTGCGTTACGAGCAGGGAAGGTATTTTGCTAGCGAGGAGCCAACCATCAACGTCATCCTGGCCCGGATCCGCAGGACGCTTCAGGCTAAAGACGTGGAAGGTTTACTGGCGGCAACTGCCCGTAAGCTCCTGAGCGCTGGCTCAACCCTCTTCCATATTGAAAACGATGTTTCCTTGCCGGAGCACCTCCCTGATAGCCAGGACAAGCTGGTGCTAGGTGTGGTTTCCCTGACCGCTGGCAGCATTGATATCGAGGCCATGGTGACTACTAAAGGCCCTAACCGGCCCCGCGAGCAGCAGAATCTCGTCTTTCTACTGGTTCCAGAGACTGTCTCTGTGAAAGGCCTGAACCCGCAGGAGGAACTGTTTGCTTCCCCCAGTCCTCAGGCCCAGGAGAAATTGGATCACCTCCAGAGCATTGCCCGCGACGTTAAGGCCATCCAAAAACTAGTGTCTGACCCCCACAAGTATGGGGTCAATCCTAGTCGCTTGCAGGCTGAGGACTTTGTGCGGCGCCGCTCCGACCGGGAGTTGGCGCTGAATACGGCGGTGGCTGGTGTCTATACCAGCCTCTACTACCCTGGAGCGTCCGGGCACATGGTACGAAAGGAGATCAAGACGGCCGGGGGTGAGGGCGGCGCTCCCTTCATCGAGCAAATCCGTAAAACCTTAATCAGTGATGGGGAGCTTCTTACCAGCGAGAACACTACTCAGTCTGACTTGGTTAACTTGAGCAACCTTTTCTTTGAACTAGGCGATACCATAACCCTGAACCGAATCCGCCAAAACTTCTCGCGCTTGCGCAGCTGGCCGGTGCTGGAAAGCCCGGGGGTGTTTGATCGGATTATCCGAGCCGGTGTGGAAAAAGGGGCATGGTGCCTTTATCGCTTGGAGGCTGAAGATAGCGCCGGACCC
>JACIYF010000230.1 GCA_014360065.1 Clostridia bacterium
TTCAGGGGAGCAAGCTTGTGCTCCGGTACCGGACGGTTTTCTAACCTGCGCTTAACTTTCTCCCGCCCGGGAAGAAAGTCCTTTGTCCCCACCTATGAAAAACCAAGCCAAGTTTTGTAGTGTTTAACGGGCGGTAAACTCGGCCCTGCTGGTTAATGCCAGCTGGCTATGGTAAAATGGACCAAAAGCAGCCCAGCTAAAGGAGGGGTGAAGGTGAGCTTGGGAGACTGGGAAGTGGCTGTAACTTCGGGGAAAGTTTATACCTATGCCGACTACTGCCAACTACCGGATGGGGCACCCTACCAGCTAATCGGGGGGAGACTAATATTGACGCCATCGCCTACAACCTATCACCAGATGATTTCGGCCCGGCTGGAGTTTGCATTAATGGACTTCGTTAAGGAACACACTTTGGGAATTGTCCTTCATGCCCCTATCGATGTGTATTTTAACCAAACTGAAACTTATCAGCCCGATATTATTTTTATCTCCCAAGACCGGATGAACATAATCGAACCCAAAAGAATCAACGGAGCACCAGACCTGGTAGTTGAAATCCTTTCTCCCGCCACTGCCTACTATGATCTGCGGCATAAGTTCCGCGTTTATGAGCGTTACGGAGTCAAAGAATACTGGATCGTAGACCCAGAAGAAAGCAGTATTGAGGTCTTCATCCGCGAGGGTGAAAAATTAAGCTTGAGCCAGTGCCTGGAGGAAAGGGGGCAGGTAACCTCATCGCTCCTCCAAGGTCTAACAGTATCCTTAGAGAGCATTTTTGAGGGGTAGGCCGCCCTTGGCTTAACCTGACTGCTTAAGGAAGGAGCATAGTTCCTGGTAATCTTCTTGTAGGAAAGCGCGAGTAGACAGCGCCAAGCCTTGGAAAAAGCCGGTTGCGGCTGCCCGACCAACATCCTCGGCCCAGGCCGGTACCCACTCAAGCAGGTGTTCCTCTAAGAATCGCTTTTGAGCCTGTAAATAGCGGTAGGGGTCTTCCCCTTTCTCTCCCGCTTCCATAGCCATCCCGCACAGCCTTTCCATGAACTCTAGCTCTAGGGCTATGTGGTCATCAGGCTCCTGATGTAACTTCTTAGTAACCAGGCCGAACTCTTCGTAAGCCCTCCGCACCTGAAGGGTCTCCTCACCAAACAACAAATGGTCGGCTGAACGATAGACAGATTCCCAAGGCGGGGCCTCTAGGTGGCCAGGTCCGACAAATAGCCGGTTATATTCGGCTCGAAGCTCAGCAGCTGCTTTATCAAGGCTCCTGGTTCCTTTTTGCAGCTCCCGGCAATAACTAGAAAGCTGGGTCCAGCCCTGTTTCAAGTCTCCCTCTGCTTCCTCGGCCAGGAGCTGAAACAGAGCGCCCTCTGCCAGCTCCCTCAGCAGCTGGGGGCTTATGGGTTCTGCCAGCAAATGGGATTGTAGTCGATACAGGTTCTGGCGGATCTGGAGCCAATTCTTTACTTCGGCGTCCTGAAACCCAGCCACTCGCTCTTCTGCCATGGTGCCCCTCCTTAGGAAAGACATTTACTTCCAGCCGCCCAGCACTCAACCGTTGGAAGACCTACAGCTTCACAAGGGGCTTACGGCCCAGCTGAAGTGGGCGACAGGTATAAGTCCCCAAGTTGACTGCTTGGTCTCGCTAATTGGTTTGGCCGCTCTTTCGCTAGTAGTATTCTCCACCCATGGCCCCATCCCTGCCCCCAGCCAACTTAAAAGGGGGCCCTTTTTCCTGGGCCCCCTTGCCGCACCCACCGTGCTTTGGACCTAGTCAAGACCTGACTAAACGGCTAGATCAGCCCTTGTTCCTTGGCTAGCTTGGGATAAAGCTCGTAAGCGGGCTTGAGGAGCGGTAGCATAGCAAACATCTGGCTTACCGGACCTTGGGCCTTGATCTTTCCCAAGGCCAGGGCCGCCACCAGGTTAATCTT
>JACIYF010000231.1 GCA_014360065.1 Clostridia bacterium
GTCGCCTTGCGCCAGCATCCTCGGCATTTTCATGCTTCTTTCGGATGCACCGCCCCGGGATTAGTTTGATCCCAAGGGTGCTACCTTGGTGCCGCCACCGCTCAGTCGGCCACCGGCCTAAAGCCGCCTCCCCTGCTGAAAGGCAGTTGCCGTGACGCCCCCTGGCCATCGGTAACGCCCATCTCTTACCTAGGCCAACCCTTGACCCCAGCCGCCGGCCTGCCCCTAGTAATTGGTAACCAACAGCTCATAATAGGCCTGAGGGTGATCGCAAGCCGGGCAGACCTCAGGAGCTTCCTTGCCCTCATGGATGTAGCCACAGTTGCGGCAACGCCATTTCACCACCTGGTCGCGCTTGAACACCTGGCCGGCTTCCACGTTCTTTAAAAGTGCCTGAAACCGCTCTTCATGGGCTTTCTCGGCCACAGCTATGGCCCGAAATACCGCCGCAATTTCCTTCAGCCCTTCCTCTTCAGCTACAGCAGCAAACTGGGGATACATCTGGGTATGCTCGTAGTTCTCCCCTGCAGCCGAGGCCTTGAGATTCTCGGCCGTGGTGCCGATAACTCCGGCCGGGAAGGAACCCTGGATCTCCACTTCTCCGCCGACCAGGAACTTAAATAGGCGCTTAGCATGCTCCTTTTCGTTATCAGCGGTCTCGGTAAATATGGCCGCTATTTGCTCATAACCTTCCTTCTTAGCCTGGCTAGCAAAATAGGTATAGCGGTTGCGGGCCTGGGATTCCCCGGCAAAAGCGGTCAAAAGGTTCTTCTCCGTCCGGCTCCCCTTAACTTGGCTCACCATCCCACCTCCAAAAGATCTGCCGGTCACTAATGGGCCGGGATTTTCAACAGACCTAGTTTACTTCGCCATAACCTTGCCTATTCCTGTCAATTGGAGGTAGATCTTGGCAGAACATTTCCATGCCCGCTACCTATTCTCCAGTGCTCCCCCCACCGCAGTCAGGAATGTAGCAGGTAGCATCGATGAAACTGCACACCGATTGACATGAGGGGCACTTTTCCGGGGGCGCTTCTCCCTCTTTACCCTCAAAAGTATAGCCACACACTGAACAACGCCACTTGATCACGTCTTCAACCCCCTTAAAACCCAATTGTGAAGCCTGCTGCCAGGCTAGCCATCAGCGGAGTCTTCCGGAGTGGGTTTAGTTTGCTAAGCACCCGCCAGAAGCGATCCCCTTCATAACTGGTAGCTATTCCTAGTTGCATTAGCACGTAATTCGCCACCCAATTGCATTTTCCTGGTGCCCGGTAAAACTTTTTCCAGAATGGCCGTCTCAATGGGCTTCGTGGCTCATCCGGGGTACGGCACCTTCTGGCTGGAGGCTTGTTTCAATCTCAGGTAAATTCTGTAACCCAGCGGGAGGAGAATGGGATTCCCCAGCGAATTAGGTATGAATAGATGGTACCAATTCTTATTTATCCTTTACTGAGCAGGAGGAGATGGGATCATGAAATGGCGTTGTCAGGTCTGCGGCTATATCCATGATGGCGAGGAGGCCCCAGAGAAGTGCCCCAAGTGTGGGTCTCCCAAGGACAAGTTTGTTCAGCTGACTGAGAAAGAGGCTGAATTGGTGGAGCGGTCCCGGTTTACCAACAGCTTGCACGTGGAGCTCCTAGGGCTTTTAGCCGAAGTTCAGGACCTAGCCGAAAGCGGCATCGATGATAACCTTGACCCCGGCTGCCTGGCCATCTTTAAGAAAGCCGAGCAGGCCGCAATAGAGCTCAGCCAGTCGGTCAAGGCTGAGATCCAAACCCATGTCAACAAGGGCAAGTGGGGTTAAACCGCCGGCATCAGCTCCGAGGCTGAAGGCTTGCCAAAGTTGGGCTACACCAAAAAGAAGGCATACAGGGTAATTTTCTCAAGAAATGGCCGGCACCAGCCACCGCG
>JACIYF010000232.1 GCA_014360065.1 Clostridia bacterium
GGCATGGGTTAAGGCTCCGCCCGCCAACGGCTTCATAGCGATGAAACCAACGTCGTGCTGTTGGGCCAGAGGAAAGAGCCGGTCGGCCGTATCCTTTTCCACCGCGTTAAAAGGAACCTGGATGGTATCGACAATGCCCATGGGCATCATCTTTTCCAGATTTTCCCTGGTATGGCTAGAAACCCCAATGTATCTGATTTTTCCCTGCTCTTGGGCTTTCCTTAACCCCTCCAAGGCTCCGTCCGGGCCAGTGACCTTCTTTAGTTCCTCCTCCGTCTTAACGTTATGCATCTGGTAGAGGTCAATATAATCAACCTTGAGCAGGCTAAGGCTCTTATCAATATCCCTGAGAATGCCTTCTCGCGAGCGCGAAGTGCTTTTGGTAGCCAGGATTACTTCTTCCCGCTTCACCCCCTCAAGCGCCCGACCAATCTTCTCTTCGCTGTCGGTATAGCCACGGGCCGTATCAATAAAGTTGACGCCGCTATCCAAGGCCGCCCGTACCACCCGCACCGCCTCGGCCTGGTCAACCCTTTGGATGGGAATACCACCCAGCCCTATGCACGATACTTGAAGCCCGGTTCTACCCAAACGCCGGTACTGCATGCGAACCAACTCCTTGAACTAGGTTTAGTAGTATGTCAAAACCACACTGGCTCGATCGATGCCACCGGTAGAGCATCTGCCATCCAGAAATTAATGCCAGGGCACTACCCTTTGGCTCCCGGATCAGGGCAGGTTTGGTTGGGCACACTGGTAGCCAGAGAGCTGCCGTAAGGACAATAAGGCAAAAGCGAGCAATCAGTGCACTTGGGCCTTTGGGCCTGACAGACCCGGCGGCCATGATAAATCAACTGGTGGTGAACTTTTCCCCACCGCGAGCTTGGTATCAGCCGACAAAGCTCGGCCTCCGTCTCTCGGACATCTGGACTCTGGGCCCACCCCAGGCGGTGAGAAACCCGGAAAACATGGGTATCCACCGCTAGAGCTGGTATGCCAAAAGCATTGCTCAAAACCACGTTAGCAGTCTTGCGGCCCACCCCGGGAAGCTTCATTAGCTCCTCCCGGCTAGGCGGAACCTGTCCCCCATGTCGCTCTACCAATTGTTGGGTCAAGGCAATTAGATTTTTGGCCTTGGTATGAAATAGGCCACAACTTTGGATCTTCTCTTCTACCTCTGGCAAGCTGGCTGCAGCCAGCGCTTGGGGGTCAGGGTAAGCGGCAAAGAAATGCTCGGTAATCCGATTGACTTGCCGGTCAGTAGTTTGGGCAGAAAGTACAGCTGCCACTAGAAGCTGGTAGGGATTTTCAAATCGGAGCTCCGTACGGGCATCAGGATACATTTGATCCAACAGGGAAAGTACAGCCTGTACCTTTGATTGCAACTGGGAGATGTTTCTACCACCATTTTCCATAGGTATGCTTTTACCTTCTTCAATTTGTTGCCATTTATGCAACGAATTAGCAATAACGGCAAAGTCCGCTACTGTTTTTATTCTAGCAATGTTGTCCGTTTCTCTCAACTCTAACAATGATTACTAATAAGTAATAGCGGCCTTGGCCCCGGTTTTTCTTTAATAAAGGTTTCCCACCGGGAGATAATAATTCAGAGCCTAATTCTTACTTGGCGATCCCTATTGCCATTACATACCATGTGTAATCATGCTGCCGAAAGGAGGGTTAAGCTTGCTGTGGTTGCTCGCCCTGATGGTTGCCCTTGGCATATTGGGGGGCTACCTCTGGTATCGGTTTCTTCGCCGCTGGCGCGTTCCCGCCAAGCCCCTGCCCGCTGCCCCGGCCGCGGAAGCCGAATATCGCTTACCCAATAGCTACGGGCAAGATGAAATAGTATTAATGGTAAAGGATCCCCATTGGTTGTATGCCTACTGGGATCTTGCT
>JACIYF010000233.1 GCA_014360065.1 Clostridia bacterium
CCTAAATCTGTAAAACTCCGATAAAGGCAGGATTAGCTGCAGGCTAAGCTTGGGCTAAGCTTTGTGCCGGGATGGTCGACAACCAGGCCTAGCCTTAATGGCTTAATGGCAATCCAAATGCGGGCATGGGTACAGCGCCGGATGGTTGGGTATCTTAGTAGTAGGGACCCTCGCCCCTCCAGCGGCCAGCGGTCACAGCGGCAGTTGGCTCGGTAACTTAGCGGCAAGATGACAGCCTGGGATACCGGCCGGGCCTGAGACCTGGTTTGTAGAAGGTGGGAAAGAGTGACTAAGCGATATGGTCTGATCATCCTGGCGTTCCTTGCTCTGGCACTAATCCTGTCGGTGAAGGCCGCCTACAAGAAGCCAGCAGAATACGGAGCCAACCGACCTGCTGCCTTTGTCTTCCCAGGTGAATTTGAAAAACAGCAGGCCATTTGGATGCAGTGGCCGGGAGCAGGGTACAGCGCCGCCGGCGATCCTGTGTATCCCGTCTTCATCGATATTATTAAGGCCCTCGACCCTTACATCCGGGTAAACCTTATCGTCCGGAGCAGCGAAGAAGGCCAGCAAATTGCCGACCTACTTCGAAGCGCCGGTTACCGGGGCAACAATGTCCGTTACTACCCCATTGACCACCAGTCCATATGGTGCCGGGATGTGGGCCCGGTTTTTGTCAAAGACGGCCAGAACCAGCTACACGTGGTGGATTTTGGCTTCAACGACTACGGCCGGGGCCAAGATCAGTCCTTTATCGATATTGAAAGCCAAGTAGATAAGCGGGTCGCCCAGCTCCTCCAACTACCCCTGGTCGCTAGCAGCCTGATTTCCGAAGGCGGCGGGGTAGAGTCCAACGGCCGGGGCACGATCATGATCACAGAGTCGGTGGCCCTGGACCGCAACCCGGGAATGACTAAAGCTGAGATTGAAAATGAATACAGGCGGGTCCTGGGCGCCAAGAAGATAATCTGGCTGAAACGGGGATTGGCCGAAGACGACCTAATCACCAAAGGTCACATTAACGAAATAGCCCGTTTTGCCAACCCCGGTACCATTCTTCTGGCGCAAGTGCTGCCTGAGGATAGGTATACCAATTCCACCTCCGAGGAGTCATACCTGCGCCTGGAACAGAATTACCGCATCCTTTTGAACTCCACCGACCAGGACGGCAAGCCCTTCCGCATCATCAGGATACCCATGCCCCCTACCCTTTATGGCGAACTCGACGCCGCCGGCAAAATTCCAGTACGGAGCTATTTGAATTACGCGGTTACCAACGGTGCTGTCCTAATGCCCACTTACTGGAAGCCAGGGCGCTCAGACCGGCTGAGGGATGTGGAAGAGCAAGTGAGGCGCACCTTCCAAAGCGTGTTCCCCGGCCGGAAAATAATCGGCATCAACGCCGAAAGCGTAAACTTCTGGGGCGGCGGGATCCACTGCATAACCCAGCATATGCCCGCCGCCTAGGACCGCCGGCAATTCCTCCCGCCAACGCTGGCCTATTCTAATCCTGGTTTCGTGCACCATCTCTAGCAAGTCGGCGCAAAATCATGGCCAGGCGGTTTTTGTCCGCTTCTCCAGTAGCAATGCCCATCATAGTGGATCGCGTGGAGGCAGGCAATAGACGAAAGCCCCCTGGCATGTTGAAACACCAGGGGGCTAGACTACTTTCTGCGACTTAGGTGCTAGGGCAGCTGCCGGTACATCCGGGCCAGCATGGCTGCCGCCTGCTCCCGGGTAGCGGTGCCAAAGGGATCGAACCGCTTGTCAGTAGTGCCAAGGACGATGCCCTTATCGGCCGCCAGCGCCACTTCCCGGGCCAGGCCGGGGGTGATGCGGTTTTGGTCCTGGAACCGGGCCAGGATGGTA
>JACIYF010000234.1 GCA_014360065.1 Clostridia bacterium
CATCATAGCGGAAATTGAAGCCAACGGGGGGCGGTAACCATAGCTATCAAAATAATTCTAGCCGACGATCACTATATTGTCCGCGAAGGTTTGCGGAGCCTTTTGTCGCAGTTTCCAGATATCGAGATCATTGGTGAGGCTGATGATGGGGAGCAAACCTTGGCTTTGGTCCGCCAATTGCAGCCTGATGTGGCGGTGGTGGATATTTCCATGCCGGGATTGAATGGCTTGGAGGCGGTCCGGGAGATGGCCGGGTCAGGGCTACCTACCAAGGTGCTGATCTTGACTATGCACGAAACTGAACAGTATGCCATGGAAGCTCTAAGCCTAGGAGCGTCAGGCTATATAATTAAGCGGAGCACTGCTGAAGAGTTGGCCAAGGCTATTCGGTCGGTTTATCGGGGCGAGACTTATGTGTGCCCTTCAGTGGCAGGCAAGCTGCTCCAGCATTACTGCCAGGCTCGCAGCAGTGGATCGAGCGAGCCTCAGCAGGCTGGGCCTAAAAAGGATTTAACCCATCGCCAAAAGCAAATCCTCCAGCTAATTGCCCAAGGCAAAACTAACCGGGAGATTTCCGAGATCCTTTGTATTAGCCTGCGCACCGTCCAAACTCACCGGGCCAAACTCATGGAGAGACTAAATCTGCATAGCACAGCCGAACTTACCCGTTACGCCATCCGCGAAGGTTTAGTGCAGGCTTAAGTAGATTATAGTACTGGCTCTCTACCGATTACTGCGTTGTACTTATAGCTACTTGCGCTTTTTGCCTCTTTTTCTTCCCTTCTTATCAATTTCATAATCCACAGTTCTCAGCATCTCTTGGTACTGTCTCAACTATTTTTTCAATTCTGTACGTGATTTCCCTTAATTGTCCTTTAGTTTACGCTGAAAGGGCCGGGGAATAGTCGTCTTATGCCAAGCGGGCATGGGTCCGGGTGGAGGTGATTGGCAGTGCGCTAGCAAGGAAGAGCAACTGAGTTTTCTGAGCCCAAGGCAGACAGCATTTGAGGCCAACCAAAGAACTCGTTTTCACAAGGTCCATATTCAATCGAAGGCGCATCTAAATCATCGTCTTTTATAGGGAGGTCTCAAAATGCGGCTGGCGGGCAAAACCTGCATCATCACCGGTTCGGGACACGGCCAAGGGCGGGCGGCGGCCCTTCTCTTTGCCAGGGAAGGAGCTAAGCTGGTCCTCAATGGGCGCCACGAGGAGCCCTTGAAGGAAGTGGCCGAAGAAATCAGGTTGCAAGGAGGCGCTGCTACCTACTTTGTGGCTGACACCTCGGTCGAAGAGCAAGTCCAGGCTTTGGTTAAGTTTTGCGCCGATACCTATGGAAGGCTCGATATCATGTACAACAATGCAGGCAGCTGTCGGTTTGGACCCATCCACCTGACTAGCACGGAAGACTTCGATTACACCATGAAAAATGAGCTCTACAACGTGTTCTTTGGCTGCAAATACGCAGTTTTGCAGATGCTGCAGCAGAATCCTCCCGGAGGAACCATCATTAATACTGCTTCGCTAATGGGGCAGAGAGCTTATCCGGGAAGCCTGGCTCATGCTGTTAGCAAAGCCGGGGTAATCGCCATCACCCGCTCGATAGCCCGGGACTATGGGCGGCACGGGATCCGCTGCAATGCCATATCCCCGGGGTTCATAGCCACTGAGTATGGTACTGCTCAGCTACTCCAAAACCAGCAATTCGTGAACTTTGTAAAGATGTCCCAGGTAATCGACGATATTGGCAAGCCAGAAGATGTAGCCCAGGTGGCACTTTTTCTGGCCAGCGATGAAGCTCGCTTTCTCCATGGCGAGGTAATCGAGGT
>JACIYF010000235.1 GCA_014360065.1 Clostridia bacterium
CGGTTTTTTTTATTATAATAGTTTCAGTGACTGATTGCCAAGGGCTCCTGGCTGCCAACTTGGCTCCGGCCTTTAGGTGGCTCCGCGCAAGGTAAATATATGTTTTTTCTGAGGAGTGGAGGAGTGGAAAAGCAGAGGCTGCTAAGCTTTATTGGTCTTACAGGGGCATTAGCCGTAACTTTAGGGCTAGCCCTATGGCGGCCCTGGGTGGGCGGTGCCTCAGTTTGGATCTGGGGTTTGGCCTTTGGCTTTGTGCTCCAAAAAAGCCGATTTTGCTTTGTGGCCAGCTTTCGCGATCCCCTGGTTACCGGTTCCACTGCGGTGAGCCGGGCGGTGGTCTTACTCTTGGCGGCCAATACCTTGGGCTTTTCCGCAGTTCAGCTTTGGCTCGGCCCTGTGGGCGACATTTATCCGGCTGGTTGGCATACCTTAGCTGGAGGGATCTTGTTTGGGGTGGGGATGGTGATCGCTGGCGGCTGTGCCAGCGGTACCTTGATGCGGATGGGCGAGGGCCACCTCTTGCAGTGGTTTACCCTTTTAGGGTTTGTGGCCGGATCCCTGGTGGGCGCTTTTACCTACGGTTGGTGGCAGGCCGCTTCCATGATCAAGAGCCCTGAAATATTCTTGCCTGACTACCTAGGCTGGCCGGCCGCTTTAGCTCTGCAGTTGGGGCTATTAGGTGTAGTTTACTATGGGCTCACCCTCTATGAGCGTAGAGCCCTCGGCGTTGCAGCCGGCCTTGACGCCGGGGGCGCAAGCGAACCCTTAGGGGCGCAAGCCGACACCCGACCCCCGCTTTGGTCTCGAGTAACCCGCCGACTCCTGCAAGTCCTGGTAGTGCCTTGGCCTTACTGGGCTGGAGCTATAGCCTTAGCCGTGCTCAATACTACTTTCCTAGCCTTGCATGGTTACAGCTGGGGCATTACCACCGCCTTTACCTATTGGGGGGCTTGGCTAGGACAAGCTTTTGGTGCCCACCCAGAGGCCTGGTACTTTTTTAGCTTGCCCGGACCCAAGACCGGGCTGGTGGCTGGAATTGGGCACGACCCTCGGACCCTCCTGGATTTAGGCATGATCTGGGGAGCCTTTCTTAGCGCTGCTCTAGCCTCAGAGTGGCGCTGGCGCCGGCCAAAGATGGGGCGGCAAGCGCTGGCCGCACTGGTGGGCGGAGTGGCCATGGGTTATGGCTCGCGGATCGCCTTTGGCTGCAACATTGGCGCTTTTCTTAACGGCATCTCCTCTCTTTCCCTTCACGGCTGGCTTTTTGGTCTGGCGCTTTTGGTTGGCGCCTGGATGGGAAGCCAGATCCTGCTGCGCTACCTAGTCAAGTAAGGTTGTCCGGACGGGGCGGGAGCCCGGGGTAGGCCAGAGCCGGCTGGCGCCAACACCTACCTCTCGCTGCCAGTTATCGAAATGGTGGGTGCCCTTCGAAAGTCTCGATAGCTACTTCCCTAAACTAGTGCCAAAAAATACAGCAATTTCAACGGTTCTAGCTGCTGGTGGGTGTCTTTACGCCGGTTTGAGCCTCCAAACCGGGTGGGAGGAAAACGCATATATTTCACCAAGTAGCTTAAGTAAAAGCGCTGACCCTGACCCAGCCTCGTTAGTAGGCACCAAATAAGGCTAGAGCAGAACCGAGGCCACGAGCCTAAGGGCAAAGGCAGGAGCCTGGGCTGGGTTGATAGTGGCAATACTTAAAGGCATTAAGCCCAGGTGGGAGGTGAAAAGGAAGCCCGGAGCGGGGGTTTCAACTCCAAGTTTGTGAAATTGATAGTTACCTGAAATTCAAAGTTGGTAATTGCGGTTACACCCCAGGGGGTTATGCG
>JACIYF010000236.1 GCA_014360065.1 Clostridia bacterium
CATTTGCTTCAGCGCTATTTCAAAGTTTTTAGGCATAATGTTCATGTTGGGAAATTTGCGGTTCAGTTCTTCTGATTTTCGAGCCATGACTACTATTTGGTTGGATAGGAGCTCAGCCTGACGGTTGGCGTCGTCCATCAAAGCTGAAAGCGCGACCGCTTGCTGTCGTACTTGGGCACTGGTATTGGCAACGTGAGCAAGCCCTTCTCCAATTACCCCCATCATCCGGCTTGACCTGGCAAGTTCACTGTTAAGCGTCTCTGTCATTGTAACTAGTCGCCCAGTTCCGGTTGCCATGTTTTCAACTAGGCTCTTGGTTGCACCCATTAAAGATCCAACCTGGCTAGCGTTCTGATACATCTGATTAAAGCGGGAACCCATTATCTTAAGTGTAGAGTTCATGTTTTTAGCAGAGCTCAGCATCGCATCCAGATCTTTTCCCACATCTTCCATACCTAACCTAAGGGCAGCTGTATTCTCATCAATACGAGCTGATAGCTGATTTTGATAAATAGTGCCCGCCAGCATTGGCGCTAGGCCATCCATCTTTTTATCCAGGGATTCTGCCGCCATGGCCAGCTTGCTCAGTACACCCGACATAGCGTATAGAAGCGGAATAGCAGCAATAATTAGTACTACCACCACGGCCAATGCTATCCGTCCCCACCGCCAACGGGGCCTAGGCGGAATTACTTCTGGTTGTTCGACTTTAACTGCAAATTCGGCTTCCTGGGCCGGCACCCACCGGTTTTCTCGCCACCTTTTCATCTGCAACGACAACCGCATCCACCTCCTTCCTCTCCCCAATGCCCAGTTCGCAATCAATTAAGAGCTTGTTGCCGGCACTTTACCCATTGCTCACCGGTTATTCGTTTAAGCTAGCCTACGATCAGACCCCCTCCCCCGCTTATCTGGTGTTGCCTTATGTCAAGCTAGCTGTTGTCAGTGCCATCGATTAGATCGCCGACGCCCTGGCCAAGGTCCGACACCAGCTCTCCTATTCCCGAGACTAAGCCTCCAACCAGTCGGAAGGGAAAACCAATTACCTTACCTACCGCGCCGGTCTTAGGCACCCCCGTTTTCTCGCCCCCTTCAACTAATTTACCGACCGAAGTAACGGCGCTCCCTACCCCCGACACCAGTCCTCCAACCGCCTTCAGTGGAGAAGAGACTACTTTTCCTGGAGTAATATTGCTTTTCCCTCTATCATCTGGATGTTGGTTGTCTCCTTGATTCGGCGGCGACATGGGAGTACTTGGCTTATCCGCCACCGGAGCCCGATCCTGGGCCGGCGGTAGAGGGGTTGGTTCTGCAACCGTAGGAGGTGGAGATTCTGGAGCTTCAGGCTGGCTTGGCTTAGGATTAGTTGGTGTAGGTTTGGGTTTAGGCTTGGGTTGTGGCTTGGCCTCTGGTTTGGGCTTAGTTGGTTGCGAAGGCCGAGATGGCTTAATCTCCGGCTTGGCTACCACCTGGGTGGCCTTAAACTTAGGCGGAATTGCCTTTGGCTGCTCACCGGGATGAAACTTCATGCCCGCAAAAAGGGCCTGCGGGCTTAGCCCTAAGTTATATTGGAGAACCTTGGCAACCAAAGATTCCTTATTGGCTTGAGGAGGAACTAGTATCTGCGCCTTTGAGTTTGCTTGTCCCTGAGAAGTTAGCTCCCCCTCTAGGGTAGTATATACACCTTCGGCCAAATCATCCAAGGATCGCGGCATAAAGAAACCCACATCCGACTGTACGTGGATAACGTCGCCGGCAGGCGGAGACGTGCCGCGCGTGGCAG
>JACIYF010000237.1 GCA_014360065.1 Clostridia bacterium
CACCTTGCTTCGGGTTCTAGGGTTAATCGAGCCGCCCACCCAGGGCAGGCTGTACTGGAAGGGTGAGGTCGTTGGCCCAGCTAATAGGGGCGACTGGTTGAGGTTGCGCCGGAGGATGGCTACCGTATTCCAGGAGACATTGCTTCTCAATGATACGGTTTACGATAATGTAGCCTTGGGGTTGAGGTTTCGTGGGCTAAAGGAAGATGAGGTCCGAACCCGGGTCAACGAGTGGCTAGGGCGGCTAGGAATTACCCACTTGGCCAGGCGAAAGGCCCACGCCCTGTCCGGTGGCGAAGCGCGGCGGGTCAGCTTGGCTCGGGCTTGGGTGCTGGCTCCGGAAATAATCTTCTTGGATGAGCCTTTTAGCAACTTGGACAAGAGTAGCCGTACCGTTCTCCTGAGCGATTTGGCCGAGCTTATTGGCAAGCGGCAGACTACAGTGGTTTTGGTAACCCATGACTTTGCCGACCTTCCTGGTTTAGTCGACCGGGTGCTGGTGTTAATGCATGGGACTATCTATCAGGAAGGCACGGTCAGGGAGGTTTTGACTGCACCGGCCTCGGTAGAAGTGGCTTCATTTGTGGGGATTGATAATCTCATCCCTGGCCTGGTGCTTGAGATGATGAATTCCAACCCTCACAGGCGGTTTTTGGTGGCTCCAGTAACCGCGCCGGCCGCCAAGCTAGTTAGTCTAGATTTAAGCGATCAAGGCCGGAGGGCAGAGACAGGGACGAAAGTTACCTTATGCTTAAGGTCCCAGGATGTTAGCCTGGTGCCTTGGCATGAGGCTTATTGCTCCCAGGATGCAACCAAGCCGGACACCAATCAGATTACCGGGGTTATCAGCCGGCTGGTCCCTACTGAAGGCGGATACCGGGTTGAAGTAGATTGCGGCTTTCCTTTGGTGGCATGGGTAAGTTGGACCCAAAGAGATGAATACTGCCTCCAACCCGGAGACCGGGTTTTATGTTCTTTCAGTTCTTCTTGCCTGCACATTCTTTAACCCTTTCCCTTACCAATGAACTTACTTTTAACATGCCTTTACTTTCCATTTAACTGGCCTCAGCTATACTTAGCCTGAGGCCGAAAAGCTCGGCGGGTTGCAGACTGGCACCCAAAATCCAAGGAGGAGGATGGAGTTTGTTAAACAAGAGGTTCGGTAAGGGAGTGCTGTTGCTGAGTCTGGTTCTGGCGCTGGCAGTGGCAGTAGTAGGTTGCGGTAAGCCAAAGGAAACCCCGTCTGCTGGTGGTAACACTGGCGGAAGCACTTCTGGGGTGACTGGCTCCATTGTTGCTGGCGGATCCACTGCTCTTCAGCCCCTTGTGGATGCTGCGGCCCAGCAGTTTATGGCTAAGAATCCCGGGGCCCAGATTTCGGTTCAAGGTGGGGGTAGCGGTACTGGTTTGACCCAGGTACTCCAAGGCGGTTTTCAGATTGGAAATTCGGACTTATTTGCAGAGGAAAAGCTGAAACCAGAAGAAGCTTCTCAACTAAAGGATCATAAAGTTTGCGTTGTGGCCATGGCAGCTGTGGTACATCCAGAGGTAGGGGCCAAGGTTACTAACCTCACCAAGCAGCAGATGATTGACATCTGGACCGGTAAAATTACCAACTGGAAGGAAGTAGGTGGACCAGACGTTAAAATAACCCTGGTCAACCGGCCGGCTAGCTCTGGGACCCGAGCCACCTTCAAGAAATTTGCATTGGACGGCAAGGAAGAAGCCAAGGGC
>JACIYF010000238.1 GCA_014360065.1 Clostridia bacterium
ATCTGAGTCGAATTAGGTCGAGATGATCAACATGGAAGTTAAGGTGGAGCGGCCTGCCTTGTCTGGTTCGACTCTGGCTGAGCGCCAACCTGGCCGGGGGAGGCCATCTCCTTTTTACGCCTTGCGCTACCGTGATTTTCGGCTTTTGTGGATAGGGCTGGTAGTCTCCAACGTAGGCACCTGGATGCAGATGATCGCTCAGAGTTGGTTGGTTTATGAGCTTACTAGCTCACCGCTCTATCTGGGGCTAGTAGGCCTATGCCAAGCCGTACCCCGGCTGTTGTTTTCTTTGCTCGGGGGTGCAGTTGCTGACCGCTTTGACCGCAAACATATCCTGTATTTCACCCAAACCTCATCCATGTTGCTGGCTTTGGCTCTAGGGATGCTGGCAGAGACTGGGGCCATTAGGGTCTGGCATATTTTGGCGTCTGCCTTTCTCAACAGCTTGGTGATGTCTTTTGATCAGCCCACTCGACAAGCCCTGGTCTCCGATCTGGTTCCAGTTTCGGATCTTGCCAACGCCATTGCCATTAATTCCATGGCCTTTAACGGGGCGGCCGTTTTCGGCCCCTCGCTAGGCGGGTTAGTGCTGGCGGCAGTGGGGGCTGGGGGATGCTTTCTCATCAACGGCCTAAGCTTTCTGGCGGTAATTATAGCTTTAGGCTTCATGCATATTCCTAGCCATGAGAACTCCGGGATTCAGGGCGGTTCAGCTTTTAAAGGGCGAAGCTTGCGCCAGGATATGGGGGAGGTTTTCGTAGCGGTGCGGCAGGATCATATGCTGTCAGCCCTTCTACTTCTAACTGCAGTTCTCAGCTTTTGCGCCCGCCCTTATAACCAATTGATGCCGGTTTTCGCAAGGGATATCCTCAAGGTCGGCCCCCGGGGGTTAGGCCTTCTGATGATGGCGCCGGGAGTTGGAACTGTAATCGGTTCTCTAACCCTTGCCACCTTAGGCGGCTCTCACCGCCTAGGCCCCATTACCGTAGGTGCCATCCTTACCTTTTCTTTTACTCTGCTTGGCTTCAGTTGTCTTCCGTATTTTGTACCTGACTTGGTACTTCTAATAATCACCGGGATGGGGCAGACCATAAGCCTGGCTTCCCTCAATACCTTGCTCCAGACCCATTCCCAGTCCCAAATGCGGGGGCGAATCATGGGCATGTACACCATGCTGAATACGGGATTAAATCCTCTCGGGGCCCTTCCAGCTGGGGCCTTGGCTGCGCGATTTGGGGCCCCTCTGGTGGTGGGCTCAGGAGCCATGATCGTGACGGCAGCCACGATTCTCATCGCTTGGCGCTGGGTACCCGAGTTGTTTCAGGCCTAGCAGTGCTAAACTCGGCGGCCAATCCAGCCCCATCTATCTAGGCCAGTATCTGAAGCAACTATGTGGAGATCGTAGTGCTTGTGGCTCAAAACAACAGTCCCGACTTCAGTGGGGGCAATATTGAGCTGGTGAGCATTTTAGGGAAAATTCCGACCAGGTAGAAAATCTGGGTAAGGGGCGGGACTACATCCAATCTTTGGCTACCCAACTATTTGATTTATGGAAGAGCCGCCAAAAAGGGGGAGAGTAAGTATAGACACAGTAATAAGTATAGACTGAGCGGTGATTTGGTTGGAACTAGACCTTAGCAGAAGGTAAGTGGTTGGAATTTTCCTACTAGTCTGTAGACCACTACTGCGTGCAAGGAGGGTATGCTGGTGGGACATTTGGTT
>JACIYF010000239.1 GCA_014360065.1 Clostridia bacterium
AGTGCACTGGGTCATACTTAGATTAGAGAACATTGTTCTTTTAGGGGTATTGGTCATGGTAGCAGCTTGGGATAAAGTTAAAAGCGCGGAAGTATTTTTCCGAACCGATTAGAAGGGTATTACCAATAGGAATTGATATTTCACTGAGAAAACGGTATATAATATAAGTAAGGAAAGTAAGGAAAGAGGTGATGAAGATGGAAGTTGCAAAGATTACAAGCAAAGGCCAGATTACAATCCCTATTGATATTCGCAAGAAGCTTAACCTGAAGGACGGTGATAAGGTAATCTTCATTGAAGATGGCGATAAGATTATTTTTGCCAACGCAGCCAAAGTTGCTTTTTTGAACATCCAAAAGGCATTTCAAGGTGAAGCTGAACGGCTTGGCCTGAGAAACGAGCAGGATGTAGTGGATATGGTCGATGAAATAAGAAAAGAAATGTGGGAAAAACGTTATGCGGGTAATGATTGATACAAATATTCTCATTTCAATTTATCTTTTTCCCACTCCTGCTATGAGCAAATTGGTTGATGCTGTTACCGACCACCACACTATTGTATTGCCATCCTATGTAGTTGATGAGCTAAAAACAGTAATTAAACGTAAGTTTCCTACGAAATATGAGGCCCTGGACACATTTCTTTCGGAACTGCCTTTTGAATATACTTATACAATTGAAAGGATCGACGCAGACAAGTACCCGAGTATTCGGGATAAAAAAGACTTGCCTGTTCTAGTATCAGCCATTACGGAGGATGTAGATGTTTTAATTACAGGTGATAAGGATTTTTATGATCTGGGGATTGAAAAGCCGGAGATACTCACGCCCACACAGTTTATAGAAAAATACGGCTGACTATAGCTATTACCATTTATAGCAGCCTGACAGGGCCTCCGTGCGGATGCTGGAATTGAGCTCACAGGCGTTCGTGGGCATATCGGCGCGGGGTCACCGCGTTCACCACTTTGTTAACACTTATTGAAGTAGGTGTTGCAGGTGTCAAGCAACCAAGCCCAACCAATCAACGCCAGCTTGAGGGAATAGGCTCTCCCAAATATGCCGCTGCCAGGCCCGGTGGTGGCAGGAGAGCCTCCACCCATAAGCGTGCCCAAGTCGGAACATAGTCTCAGGCACCATGGCTGCAGCACTCTCCCTAGCCGAAAGAATATTTTTTAACATCTAACAGGAAGGTCCACTGTCTGCCGGGAATACCTTACCAAATGATAGAAGCGGAGGTGATCGATGGCAGTACCGAAGTAGGGGAACCTTCAGAATCGTTTCTGAGAAACAAAAGGGTAGAGCCGCACCAGGCCAGAAGTTGCTACCAAGCCTAATTGGGAGGTAGGAGCCCATGAAGCGTCGAGTCCTGGGAGCGCTCCTTTTAACCCTGCTTATCGCGGCCACATCGATCCTGCCCTCCGCTTTCGCGCAGGTCCCGCCGGGAGAAGACCATGTCCTCGCCATCCTGACGCCGCCGGAGGTAACCTTTGGCTCTGAGGCCCTGGCCTGGGAGATACCGCTTCCCATCCTCGAATCCTCCAAAGAGGCAAACCAGTTCAAGGTGGAACTTGCCGAGGTGAAGCTGGGAAAAGAAGTTGTACCTGCAAGCGCCCAAGCTGTGACGTCCGGTACCGTAAGCGATCTTCCCATTGCGTCGGTTGGGGGAGGAGTAACCCCGGGAGAGCTCAAGTCCTACGTTGGGCTCAAC
>JACIYF010000240.1 GCA_014360065.1 Clostridia bacterium
CCGAGGGCCGGGAGGTGAGGACCCCAACTTCGCTACTGTGAACAATGGTGTGGGCCTATGTGTCCACTGTCACCAGGCCATTCCCGCCGATGAGATTAAGGCTCAGGCCCGGGGGGAATCGCCGCACGGAAAGTGGCGGGACCGGCTCTACTGCGTAGTGGCGGTGCGCTACCAGCCCAAGCTGGACGATCAGGGAAGGCCGCGGCGCTACCAGAGCGGGGAAAAGGCTGGGCAGATCATGACTGAAAAGGTCCGCTTCTTCCGGCCGCCCAACGATTTGGATCTCAAAGCCCTAGCCGAAGCTGAAAGACGCTTGCAGGAGCGCTGGCCTGAATGGGAGCGGCAGGGGCTTATTCCTATTGAGAGCATCCCCAGGGGCCATAAAACCATGGAACCTCTTCGCGCAGGTATGACCCGCTGGTGCGACATGTTTACGCCGCGCCAGCTCTTTGGCCACCTCGTTCTAGTAGAGGAACTGAACCGGCTCAAGCCGAAGATCCTCGAGGAGCTGGGCGAGGAACGCGGCCGCGCGGTTATTACGTATCTCCAGTTCACACTTGATAAAGTATTGGATTACAACAGCAAGCAGACTTTGTGGCATTTTACCAGGGGAGTTGTATCACATACATTCACACGCCATGATTTTTCGATAAAATGGACCTTTGGGGAACTCATTTTATCGGGTGCAAATTCGGGGTTGAAATGGGCACTCTCGCAGATAATTGATGCCTACGCCAAAATAGCTGGATTATTAAAGCCCCTGCATGAAAGGCTTAACGGGGCCGCGCCGCCGGTAACCATCCTCTTCGGCACCGCTGCCCACCTGGACCTGCCCGACCAGTCGGTTGACCTGGTGTGCATGGACCCGCCCTACTATAACAACGTTCAGTATGCGGAGCTCTCCGACTACTTCTACGTCTGGCAGCGGCGCACCCTTCAGGACCTTTATCCGGACCTATTTCGGCGCCGGCTAACCAACAAGCTGGATGAGGCCGTGGCCAACCCAGCCCGGGATGGCTCGGCCGCCGGCGCCGAGAGGCAGTACGAGCGCTTGATGGGTGAAATCTTTGCCGAATGCCGGCGGGTCCTCAAGGACGACGGCTTGATGACTATTATGTTTACTCACAAGAGCCAGGAGGCCTGGGAGGCACTTACGCGCTCTCTAATCGAAAGCGGGTGGACGATCACGTCTTCCATGCCGGTGGAGTCAGAGGCGGCTGAGTCGATTCACCAGAAGGACATGGCAGCTGCTGCCAGTTCCATCTTTCTCACCTGCCGCAAGCGTAAGACCAAGGGGGCTGTGCCCGCTACCTGGACCGGCCTGGGCGGTACCGGCGTGGTGCAGCGGGTGCGGGAGGCAGTGCGACAAGGATTGAAGGAGTTTGAGCTGCTGAAGCTGAGCCCGGTGGACGAGATGGTGGCGAGCTACGGCCGAGCCTTAAAGGTGCTATCCGAGCACTGGCCGGTGCTGGACGGGGATGAGTTGGTCAGCCCCACCCGGGCCATGAATGAGGCAAGCGCTGTGGTTGCCCATTACCAGATGGCTCGTCTCACCCAGGGTCGCTTGGAGGTTAACGATCTTAACCCGGAAGCGGCTATGGCTCTAACCATTTACGGCATTTTTGGCTTGGCCAGCTTTCCCTACGACGAGGCTC
>JACIYF010000241.1 GCA_014360065.1 Clostridia bacterium
ATCTTATGGCTTCCTTGACTTCGGCCACTGGGGTATCAAAATTAGGATGGTAAGGAGCGAAAGTAGTAGCCTTAAGAATCAGGGAAATCCGGCCTGCGTAAGGGGAAAATACTTTCTCAGCGATGCCTTTATGCATGGTAATTGCATTGGGAGCACCGGCCACTACCTTGGCCACCGTCTCCCGGATATTAACTAGACCCGGCAAAACCCCGCGGGCCATGGCGTGATCGACGGTAATGCCGACAAAACGCCGCGATTCAGGGTCAAGTAGACGGTTTAGACGAACTTCTTTTCCTAGTGTCATGGCTTAGCTCCTTTCTTAGCTGCTTTCTTGGGCTGAATAGGGGGCTATGGCATCGCACCTACTCAGCTACCATTACTTTAACCCCTTGCCGCTCCAGCGCTTGCCGAAACTCGGCGCTGATGCCAGCATCGGTCACCAGCAGGTTGATTCGGGTTACTGGGCAGACCGTGCCCACTCCCGTCTTTTCAAACTTGCTGGAGTCAATCACCGCCACCAGCTGGCGGCTAATCTCTACCATCTTGCGGCGGATGGGCAAGGACTCAACGTCGTGTTTAGTCAACCCTTCCTCCAGGCTCAGGGCGCTACCGCCCATCACGCAAACCTGGGCATGCAGGCCCGCCAGCATCTGCTCCCCCATCCCGCCGAAAAGGTTGTAGGCATAGGGTCGCATGATGCCGCCAGTAACGATTACCGTGATGTTCTGCCGGTCCCGAAGCTCATAGGCAATCTCAACGCTATCGGTGATGACCCGCAGGCTTTGGGGTGGGTTGAGGGCCCGAGCCACCTCTAAAGTGGTGGTACCGGCGTCAAGAATGATGCTCCCAGCCCTTTCCACCAGCTTGGCTGCTAACCGGCCAATCTTCTGCTTTTCGGCAGTCCGCATTTGGGCCCTGACCTCGGTCTTTCCAGCCTCGGGCAAGCAATGGGACAGGCAGGCTCCACCCCGAGTGCGGATCAGGACGCCAGCTTGCTCAAGCTCAATCAGGTCGCGCCTGATGGTGGAAAGGGATACCTTCAGCATTTGCGCCAGCTCCGCCGCCGAAATCCAATCTCGTTGGCCGAGAATCGATCGTATTTCTTCCCGCCTTTGGGCCGTCAACAAGCCAATCTCTCCTTAACCGAGGCCAGTTACCAAGCCAAACTTGCCCGCCAATTTGGCGTCCGGCGCTCACGGCCAGCCAGCTACGGCCCAGTCAAATGACCTCCACAACCGTATAGCCGGCCACGGTGCTGCGCTTAACCGAAACAATTCGCCATGGATAATCAATTTCCTTCATTTTTATGCAAGTAACTTCTAAACCATTCAGATTCATTTAGAAGAGAGCAAAAGCAGCAAGGCTGTTCAGAGGTAGTTGGCGAACCTGGGTTGAAAAAAGCGGCCTAGACCCAGAAGTCTTAGCTCTGGGTCAGGCCGCCGTAGGCGAGAGAAACGGGCGCAACCTAAGCCTGGGTATTCCTTAGCTCCAAGACTCGGCGAATTTCCCCAGCGTAGTCCTGGTATTTCTCTACGGTGGTCTCAAGCAGTAGCGGTAGCGAGCCTAGGAAGGGGTGATTGACAATGGCGCTGATGCCGCCATCCCCGAGCTCGCCTTGACCAA
>JACIYF010000242.1 GCA_014360065.1 Clostridia bacterium
CCAAAGCCGCGCTGGACCCGGTAGAGGAAGCGAACTGCTTCGGTTTCCAGGTTCACCACCTGGGAGTGATGAAATTCATGTCCTCGAATTAGGGTTCCCGGGGCAAAAAGGGGGCTTTCCCTTTCCACCAGCATAGCGGTGTAGCCGTGGCCTTGAGGCTGAGAGGACATGACTACATCATAGGGCAGGGCCCCGCTCATGGCGTACCACCGACCCTGGTAGTTGAGCCGTCTGGCCAGGTACATGAGCCCGCCGCACTCGGCGTAGACCGGCATTCCTTCGGCCACCGCCTGGCGCACTGCCTGGCGCAAGGGCAGGTTGGCCTCAATCTGGCTGGCAAAGATCTCGGGAAACCCTCCGCCTATATATAGCCCATCCAGGTCGGGCAACTCCGGGTCGGTCAGGCTGTCAATAGGCACTAGCTGGGCGCCGGCCTGGATCAAGGCCTCCAAGTTTTCGGGATAGTAAAAAGTAAAGGCTCGATCCCGAAACACCCCCAGGCGAGCCCGCGGCGGCGACGTTCGCTGCTGGCGCTCGCTTTTGGCCTCACTGCCAGGAAGGAAGAAATTGCTGCCGGAGGGGGACGGCAGTGGCGGCGCCTGGCGGGCAATGGCAAGCAACGCTTCCAAATCTACTCCCTGGGCTACTGCTGCTCCACAGGCAGCTAGAGCCTCCGCTAGCTTATGGTTTTCGGCTGCCGGCACCAGGCCCAGGTGGCGGTCGGGGATAGACAGGTCGGCTCGCTTGGGCAGAGCTCCTAGCACGGGCAGGCTGGTATAGTGCTCAATGGAACGGCAGAGCATGTCCTCATGCCGCGGCCGGGCCACGTTATTGAGGATAACCCCAGCCAGCTTTACCTGGGGCTCAAAGTGCTGGAATCCCCGTACCAGGGCGGCGGCGCTCCTGGTCATGCGAGTGCCATCTACCACCAGGATGACCGGAGCGGAAAGGGTGCATGCCAGGTGGGCGGTGCTGTTGGTTCCCTCAAGGTCCAAGCCATCGAAGAGGCCCATGGCCCCTTCGATTAGCGCCAAGTCGGCTCCTTGGCAACAGGCCAGGAAATGTGCTCTCAGCTGCTCGGCCGGCAAAAAGTATAAGTCCAGATTGCGGCAAGGGCGGCCGGCGGCTAGGCTCAGCCAGCTGGGGTCAATATAGTCGGGCCCCTTCTTAAAAGGCTGAACTACCAGACCCCGCTTAGAAAGGGCCTCTATAAGCCCTAGGGTGATGGTAGTTTTGCCTGAGCGCCCGCGGGGAGCGGCAAGTACTAAGCGCACGTTTTTGCCTCCTTGCGCTAATAACGAAAGTGGAGGTCGCGGCGGATGCTGGCTTCGGGAAAGCGCGAGTCCAGCAGTTCTTCTACCGGACCACCGCCGACGGCATCTAGGAAGCGGCTCCAGCCGATGCGATGGATCAAGGCATAGAGCCGTTCGCCGGGCCGAGCCTGGGCCCGCCAAAACTCGATAATGGTTTTTACCCGGTGAATAATCTCGTGGTAATCCAGGGGCACACAATCCACCCGGGGATAGACGATGGCCGCCATTTCTGGGCCACGGCGGCTATTGCCGCC